>NZ_JBFOCW010000005.1:0-157059 GCF_040908005.1 Aeromonas sp. s1(2024)
TGGTGAGGTGTCCGAGTGGCTGAAGGAGCACGCCTGGAAAGTGTGTATACGGCAACGTATCGAGGGTTCGAATCCCTCCCTCACCGCCAAATAAAGTAAAAGGCCCCGTCGCAAGACGGGGCCTTTTACTTTATCCGATGATGGGCGGCTCGGTTCGACCCCTGTCGACAGCCGGGCAGGATAGCCCGACTGGACGGCCAGAGGCCGCCCGCAGGGCGAGCGCCAGGGATGGTGCGAGTCAATCCCGATCCAGCGTACAGCTTGAGGTACCGACCTCAGGGTCGGTTTTTTGCTTCAAGGCGTCTGCCAGCCCCCTGACAAGAGAAACCCGTCATCGGCGGGGGCCAGAAAAAACGGTTTGCCGCGATACCTCGCCGAGTGCCGCCCAGCCAATCCCATCCCTTCCGCCTCGCTGCTCTCTGTCGACAGGGGATATACCCCGAGGGCAGACAGCCCTTTCTCGTTGACAGCGCATTACGCCAAGCAAACAGAAATTGACGATATAAATAACCAATATCCTCTCACAGATAGCACAGTATATTGTGATATCACCTGGATAACCGCCTCGTCCTGCCATGCCGGCACCGTCAACCTGCTCTACAGATCAAGCGGTACAGGCCGATGCCACCGGACACTACCGGGTCTGCGCAACCTCTCGGATATTGCTCACCGATTGGATATCGTTTTGAAAAACTGATAGTTAAATGGCTACACTAGCCTCACACATCGCATAGGGATATGGACAAATGAGTCTTATTGGCTTGCTGCTGGCCCTGGCAGCCATTCTGGGTGGCAACATGATAGAAGGTGGGCACCCCAGCGCCCTGCTCGATCTGCCCGCCTTTCTCATCGTGATCGGCGGTACCGTCGGTGCCGCACTGACCCAGTTTCCTTTCTCCGTGGTTGGTAAAACCCTCAAGCGCTTCAAGTGGCTCATCACTCCCCTGCGCCTCGACATGCTGGAGCAGGCCCAACTGCTTGAAACCCTGGCGGGCAATGCACGGCGCAGTGGCATGCTGGCACTGGAGGGCATGATCGACGACATCAAGGATCCCTTCCTGCAAAAAGGGGTACAGATGATGGTCGATGGCTACGAGAAGACCAAAATCCACGAGGTACTGGAAAACGAGATCGAGTTCGAGCAGGAAGATATCGAACAGACCGTCAAATTCTACGAGGCCATGGGGGGCTACTGCCCGACCATGGGGATCGTCGGGGCCGTATTTGGCCTCATTCACGCCATGGGCCTGCTGGATGCCCCCGACAAGCTGGGGGGCGCCATCGCGGTGGCCTTTATCGCCACCATCTACGGGGTGTCGGCCGCCAACCTCATCTTCCTGCCCTTCGGCAACCGCTACAAGTCGTTTGCCCACCAGATCCGCCACTACAAGGAGATGACCCTCACCGGCATCCTCTGCATCGTGGACGGCGAGTCACAGCAACGGCTGCAAGTGACCCTTGAGCCTTACCTCGGAGGCCACGGTGGCGAAAAAGAAAAAGGCTGAGGCGCCGGAGAACCACGAACGCTGGCTGGTCTCCTACGCCGACTTCATGACACTGCTGTTCGCCCTGTTCGTGGTGCTCTACTCCTTCGCCATGGCCAAGCAGTCGGAGACTCGCGTGCTCATTCAGGGCTTTATCGAATCTCTTGGCAAGATAGGGCTGGTCTCCCTTCCCGCCGGCTCCCCCGTGATGCAAGGGGGCACAGGCATACTGGAACCCGAGTCCAAGACCACCCCCAATACCTCCCAGAAAGAGCAGGTGCTGGATACCCAGACGCCCGCAGCGGCGGCCGACCCTTTCAACGAGACCATCGGCTCCTCGGAGAAACCTACGGCCACGGAGTCCTGGCCCCACAAGACCAAGGAGCAGGATTGGGTCACAGTCACCAAGCAGAAGCTGGATCAGCAGCTCAAGAGCCAAATCGAGTCCAAAGAGATCGAGGTGGAGCAGCTTGGCAGCCAACTGGTCATCCGCATCGGCGAAAAGACCTTGTTCCCGGCCGACTCCGCCTTCTTGCAGCCCCAGTTCATTCCGCTGGTCAACAAGGTCTCGGACGTGCTGGCGGACATCCCCGGCATGGTGGTGGTCACCGGTCACACCGACAACTCCCAGGCGCCGGTGGAGCTCTATCGCAACAACTGGGAGCTGTCGGTGCTGCGGGCGGCCACCATCACCCACACCCTGCTGACCAACCCCAAGCTGGATTCACGACGGCTGATCGCCCAGGGGGTGGCTGATACCCAACCCCGTTATCCAAACGATACCCCGGCTCACCGCCAGGCCAACCGCCGGGTGGAGATCGTGCTCTCCCAGGGCAAGGCGGCAGAGCAGAACCTCCCCGTTCTCCAACCCTGAAACAGACCCCGCCATGCGGGGTCTTTTGTTTCCTGCCATCCCCCGGATTTTCAAACTATCCGGTTTTTTTCTGCTACATAAAAACGATTGAAAACAATTCTCAAACGAGAAAGTTGACCCCGCTAGCAAAACACAATTTTCATCCCGTTGATTAATAATTAATCCTTTGAAATGACATGTAAATCAGTACGAAAGTGGCATACTACGTAACATCATTGTTAAGTCACATGATTAATTTGGTTAGGGAAAAACCTATATGTTTGCTGATATTGCCGTCCAGCACTGGGCTTTTGCTGTCTATGTCATTGGCGCCATCTGTATCTGCTTGACCATGATAGGCCTGGCGGCCTTGCTGGGGGGACGCGCCTATGGCCGTGCCAAGAACAAACCCTTCGAATCCGGGGTGGATTCCGTCGGCAACGCCCGCCTGCGCTTCTCCGCCAAGTTCTACCTGGTCGCCATGTTCTTCGTCATCTTCGATGTCGAAGCCCTCTATCTCTTTGCCTGGTCCGTCTCCGTTCGGGAGAGCGGCTGGGTCGGCTTCATCGAAGCCACCATCTTCATCACCCTGCTGCTGGTAGGCCTCCTCTACCTGTGGCGCATTGGTGCCCTCGACTGGGCCCCGAAAAAGCGTGTCCTGACTGACAAGAAACCAGACTGAACTACCGATTATCTCTTTGAGGTTGCACCATGAAGTACACCCTGACCCGGATTGACCCGGATGCGCCCGTTGAGCGCTACCCCCAGGAACAGCGCCAGACCGTCGATGATCCACTGGCGCAGCAAGCGACCCGCGGCATCATGATCGGGCGCCTCGAAGAGGTGCTGCAAGACACCGTCAACTGGGGCCGCAAGAACTCCCTCTGGCCCTACAACTTCGGCATCTCCTGCTGCTACGTGGAGATGTGTACTGCCTTCACCTCTCCCCACGACGTGGCTCGCTTCGGCGCAGAGGTCATACGAGCCTCCCCCCGTCAGGCCGACTTCATGGTGATTGCCGGCACCCCCTTCATCAAGATGGCCCCTGTCATCCAGCGGCTCTATGAGCAGTTGCTCGAACCCAAGTGGGTCATCTCCATGGGGGCCTGCGCCAACTCCGGCGGCATGTATGACATCTACTCCGTGGTACAGGGGGTGGACAAGTTCCTGCCGGTCGATGTCTACATTCCGGGCTGCCCGCCCCGCCCCGAAGCCTTCCTGCAAGCCCTGATGCTGCTGCAGGAGTCCATCGGCAAGGAACGCCGCCCCCTCTCCTGGGTGGTGGGGGATCAGGGGATCTACCGTCCCCAGATGCAATCCGAGAAGGAACGCAAGCGCGGCGAGCGGATCAACGTGACCAACCTGCGCACGCCGGATGAGATCTGATCATGAAACTGACTCGAGAATTCCCAAGCAATTACACCATGGCACAGTGGCAAACCGCCGATCACGCCGATGCCCAGGTGGTCGGCGAGCTGTTCGCCCACTTCGGTGCCGAGCGCTTCACCGTGCAGAGCACCCGTACCGGCGTGCCGGTCATCTGGCTCTCCCGGGATCTGCTGCTGGACGTGATGGGCTTCTTGCAAAAGCTCCCCTCCCCCTTCGTGATGCTGTTCGATCTCAGCGCCACCGACGAACGGATGCGCAGCCATCGCCACGGCCTGCCGGAGAGCGACTTTACCGTCTTCTATCACCTCATCTCCATCGACCGTAACGCCGACGTGATGCTGAAGGTGGCGCTCAAGGAGAGCGATCTCCATCTGCCCACCGTCAGCCGCCACTTCCCCAACGCCAACTGGTACGAGCGGGAAGTGTGGGATCTGATGGGGATCACCTTCGATGGCCACCCCCATCTGACCCGCATCATGATGCCCAAGAGCTGGCAAGGGCACCCCCTGCGCAAGGACTACCCGGCGCGCGCCACCGAGTTTGATCCCTTCATGCTCGATGCGGTCAAGCAGGATCAGGAGCAGGACAACCTGCTGTTCAAGCCGGAAGAGTGGGGCATGGCCCGCGGCAACGAGAACGAGGACTACATGTTCCTGAACCTCGGGCCGAACCACCCCTCCGCCCACGGCGCCTTCCGCCTGGTGCTGCAACTCGACGGGGAAGAGATCCGCGACTGCGTGCCCGACATCGGCTATCACCACCGCGGCGCCGAGAAGATGGGCGAGCGCCAGTCCTGGCACAGCTACATCCCCTACACCGACCGGGTCGAATACCTGGGCGGCGTGATGAACAACCTGCCCTATGTGCTGGCGGTCGAGAAGCTGGCCGGCATCAAGGTGCCGGCGCGGGTCGACATGATCCGGGTGATGATGGCGGAGCTGTTCCGCATCCAGAGCCATCTGCTGTTCCTTGGCACCTACATTCAGGACGTGGGGGCCATGACCCCGGTCTTCTTCACCTTCACGGACCGCCAGAAGATCTACACCATCATCGAGGCCATCACCGGAGCCCGCATGCACCCGGCCTGGTTCCGCATCGGCGGCGTGGCCCACGATCTGCCTGCCGGCTGGACCCGCCTCATCCAGGACAACCTGTTGAGCTGGCTGCCCAAGCGGTTGATGGAGTATGAAAAGGCGGCCATGCGCAACAGCATACTGCGGGGCCGCACCATCGGCGTCGCCGCCTACAACACGGCCCAGGCCCTGGCCTGGGGCACCACGGGGGGCGGTCTGCGGGCCACGGGGCTCAACTTTGACGTGCGCAAATGGCGCCCCTATTCCGGTTACGATCAGTTCGAGTTCGAGGTGCCGGTGGGCAGCAACGGGGACGCCTACGACCGCGCCACCGTGCGCATCGAGGAGATCCGCCAGAGCCTGTCCATTATCGAGCAGTGCATGAAAAACATGCCTGAGGGCCCCTTCAAGGCGGATCACCCGCTCACCACGCCACCGCCCAAAGAGCGCACCCTGCAGGACATCGAAACCCTGATCACCCACTTCCTGCAAGTCTCCTGGGGGCCTGTCATGCCGGCCGCCGAGTCCTTCCAGATGATAGAGGCGACCAAGGGGGTCAACAGCTATTACCTGACCAGCGATGGCTCCACCATGAGCTACCGGACCCGGATCCGCACCCCGAGCTTTGCTCACCTGCAGCAGATCCCCTCGGTGATCCGCGGCCAGATGGTGTCGGATCTTATCGTCTACCTGGGCAGTATCGATTTCGTTATGTCAGATGTGGATCGTTGAGTCCTCTCGCCCCGGCAGCCGGGGCGAAGGGCAAGACGCGCAGTAAAGGGACAAGCCACAAAAGGTCAAGTCATGAGCCAATGTCAGTGTCACAATAACCAGACCCCACAAGGGCAAGGGGCATGCAGCAGCCAGCAGGGAGATTTCGTCCTGAGCCAGGCTGAGCGCGATGCCATCGAACACGAGAAACACCACTACGAAGATCCCCGTGCAGCCAGCATCGAAGCGCTCAAGATAGTGCAACAGGCCCGTGGCTGGGTGCCTGACGGCGCCATTCACGCCATCGGCGCCGAGCTCGGCATCCCCGCCAGCGACGTGGAAGGGGTCGCCACCTTCTACAGCCAGATCTTCCGCCAGCCGGTGGGTCGTCACATCATCCGCGTCTGCGACAGCATGGTCTGCTACATCAACGGCCACGAGCAGTTGCTTGCCGGTCTGAAAGAGGTCGTCAATCTGGCCCCCGGTCAGACCTCCCCGGATGGCCGCTTCACCCTGTTGCCCGTCTGCTGCCTCGGCAACTGCGACAAGGGGCCGGCCATCATGATCGATGACGATACCTATGGCGGACTCGATGCCGTCAGCCTGCTGAAAACCCTGGAGGCTTACCCATGAGCATTCAGCCAGGCAAGACGCTTGCCTCCCTCGGCACCGCCAACCGCATCCCCCGCACCGCCGAGACTCACCCTCTCACCTGGCGCCTGCGGGACGACGGCCAGCCGGTGTGGCTCGAGGAGTATCAGGCAAAGCAGGGCTATGAGGCCGCCCGCAAGGCGCTTGGCCAGATGAGCCCGGATGACATCGTCAGCACCGTCAAGGATGCCGGCCTCAAGGGGCGCGGCGGCGCCGGTTTCTCCACCGGCGTGAAGTGGGGCCTGATGCCCAAAGACGAGAGCATGAACATCCGTTACCTGCTCTGCAACGCCGACGAGATGGAGCCGAACACCTACAAGGATCGCCTGCTGATGGAGCAGCTGCCCCATCTGCTCATCGAGGGGATGATCATCTCGGCCAGGGCTCTCAAGGCCTATCGCGGCTACATCTTCCTGCGCGGCGAATACGTGGACGCCGCCATCCACCTGCGCCGCGCCGTGGAAGAAGCCAAGGCCGCGGGGCTCCTCGGCAAGAACATCCTGGGCTCGGGATTTGATTTCGAGCTGTTCGTCCACACCGGTGCCGGCCGCTACATCTGCGGCGAAGAGACGGCGCTTATCAACTCCCTGGAAGGGCGGCGCGCCAACCCGCGGGCCAAACCCCCCTTCCCCGCCGTTTCCGGTGTCTGGGGCAAGCCCACCTGCGTCAACAACGTCGAAACCCTGTGCAACGTGCCTGCCATCATCGGCAACGGCGTGGCCTGGTATCAGGGGCTGGCCCTGCCCGGCTCGGAAGATCACGGCACCAAGCTGATGGGCTTCTCCGGCAAGGTGAACAACCCGGGGCTGTGGGAGCTGCCCTTTGGCATCACCGCCCGCGAGCTGTTCGAGCACTATGCCGGCGGCATGAAACCCGGCTATCGCCTCAAGGCCTGGCAACCGGGCGGCGCCGGTACCGGCTTCCTGCTGCCCGAGCACCTGGATGCCCAGATGTATGCCGGCGGCATCGGCAAGGTCGGCACCCGGATGGGGACGGGCCTTGCCATGGCGGTGGATGACAGCATCAACATGGTCTCTCTGCTGCGCAACATGGAGGAGTTCTTCGCCCGCGAATCCTGCGGCTGGTGCACCCCCTGCCGCGACGGCCTGCCCTGGAGCGTCAAGATCCTGCGGGCCCTGGAGCGGGGTGAAGGCCAGCCCGAGGATCTCGCCACTCTGGAGCAGCTGGTCAGCTTCCTCGGCCCGGGCAAGACCTTCTGCGCCCACGCCCCAGGTGCCGTCGAGCCCCTTGGCAGTGCGATGAAGTATTTCCGTTCCGAATTCGAGGCCGGAGTCAAGGCCGCGCAGGACAATCACAAGCTGTTCAAGGGCATCCAGCCCAACCTGCTGGGCGAGCGCTGGTAAGCGCCGGGACGCATCGGGCAATAGCCGATTTCACAAAACAGGTTTCAGGGAAGTTGTATGGCAACCATTCATGTAGACGGTAAAGAGTACGAGGTAGACGGGGCAGACAACCTGCTGCAAGCCTGTCTGTCGCTGGGTCTGGACGTCCCCTATTTTTGCTGGCACCCGGCGCTGGGTAGCGTCGGTGCCTGCCGCCAGTGTGCGGTCAAACAGTATCAGAATGCCGACGACAAGCGCGGCCGCCTGGTCATGTCCTGCATGACCCCCTCCACCGATGGCACCTATATCTCCATCGAGGACGAAGAGGCGAAGGAGTTTCGCAAGACGGTGGTGGAGTGGCAGATGACCAACCACCCCCACGACTGCCCGGTGTGCGAAGAGGGTGGCGCCTGCCACCTGCAGGACATGACGGTGATGACCGGCCACAACAGCCGCCGCTACCGCTTCACCAAGCGCACCCACCAGAACCAGGATCTGGGCCCCTTCATCAACCACGAGATGAACCGCTGCATCGCCTGCTATCGCTGCGTGCGCTACTACAAGGATTACGCCGGTGGCGAGGATCTCGGGGTCTATGGCGCCCACGACAACGTCTACTTCGGCCGGGTCGAGGATGGCACCCTGGAGAGCGAGTTCTCCGGCAACCTGGTGGAGGTCTGCCCCACCGGCGTCTTCACCGACAAGACCCACTCCGAGCGCTACAACCGCAAGTGGGACATGCAGTTCGCCCCCAGCATCTGCCAGGGGTGCTCCGTCGGCTGCAACATCAGCCCGGGTGAGCGCTACGGTGAGCTGCGCCGCATCGAGAACCGCTTCCACGGCGCCCTGAACCACTACTTCCTGTGCGATCGCGGTCGCTTCGGCTACGGTCACGTCAACCTGGCCGACCGCCCCCGCCAGCCCCTCTTGCAAGAGGGCGGCGACAGGCTGGCCATCACGGTGGACGGTGCCCTGAACCGCGCCGCCGATGCCCTGCGCACCGCCTCCGGCCTCATCGGCATCGGCTCGCCCCGGGCGTCGCTTGAGAGCAACTACGCCCTGCGCGAGCTGGTGGGCGCCGCCAACTTCTACTCTGGTGTCGAACAGAGCGAATGGGAATGCCTGCAGAAGATGCTGCAGATCCTGGAGCAGGGCGGTGTGCGCACCCCCAGCCTGCGCGACATGGAAGAGGCCGACGCCGTGCTGGTGCTCGGGGAAGATGTCACCCAGACCGCCGCCCGCATCGCCCTGGCCCTGCGCCAGGCAGTCAAGGGCAAGGGCCGCGAAATCGCCCGCAAGCTGAAGGTGGATCTGTGGCAGGTCGCCGCGGTGCAGACCCTGGCCCAGAACGAGCGCTACCCGCTGCTGATCACCAGTCTCGACACCACCCGACTGGACGACGTGGCGAGCGGCACCCTGCACGCCCCTCACGCGGATCAGGCGCGCCTTGGCTTCGCCATCGCCCACCTGCTGGATGCTTCTGCTCCGGCGCCGACGGATCTCGCCCCCGAGCAGCAGGCCCTGGCAGCCCGCTGGGCCGAACTGCTCGGCAGCGCCAGGAAGCCCCTCATCATCGCAGGCAATGGTGCCCGCTCACTGGCCCTGATCGAGGCGGCCAGCAACATCGCCCGCGCCCTCAAGGGCCGCGGCCAGGCGGTGGAGCTCGCCCTGGTGGCCCAAGAGGTCAACAGTCTGGGGCTAGCCATGCTGGCCCGGGATGCCGCCCCCCTGGAGGCCGCTCTCGAGCGCATCGAAGGGGAGGAGAAACTCGCCCTGGTGGTGCTGGAGAACGATCTCTACCGCCGTGCGCCGCGCAGCCGGGTGGATGCAGCCCTGGATCGCCTGCAGCACCTGCTGGTGGTGGATCACCAGGCCACCCAGACCGCCCAGAAGGCGAGCCTGGTGCTGCCCGCCGCCAGCTTCGCCGAGGCGGACGGTACCCAGGTCAACATGGAAGGTCGCGCCCAGCGCTTCTTCCAGGTCTATTCCCCCGCCTTCTACGACGCCGACATCCAGGTGCGCGAGAGCTGGCGCTGGCTGGCCGCCCTGCAAGGGGCACTGGCGCGCAAGCCCCTGCGCTGGAACACCTTCGACGACGTGAGCGCCGAGTGCGCAGCCAGCACCCCGCAGCTCGGTGCCATGCGCGAGCCCGCCCCCAACGCCGGCCTGCGCATTCGCGGCATGAAGCTCGCCCGGGAGCCGCACCGCTACAGCGGCCGCACCTCCATGCTGGCGGATCAGAACGTGAGTGAGCCCCGGGTGGCGCAGGATCCCGACTCGCCCTTCAACTTCTCCATGGAAGGCTACGCCGGTGCCCGCCAGCCGCTCTCCCAGGTGCCCTTTGCCTGGGCGCCGGGCTGGAACTCCCCCTCCGCCTGGAACAAGTTCCAGGACGAGGTAGGTGGCAACCTGCGCGCCGGGGATCCCGGCCGCCGTCTGCTGGAAGCGGGCGAGGACAGCCTCGGCTGGTTCGAGCACATCCCCACCCCGTTCGGCGCCAAAGAGGCGTTGCAGGTGGTCAGTTACGATCAGCTGTTCGGCGGCGAAGAACTCTCCGCCCGCAGTCCGGTCATTCAGGCCCGCATGGGCGAACCCACCCTGGTGCTGAACCACGCAGACGCGGCTCGTCTCGCCCTGAGTGCCGGCAGCCAGGTGGCTTTCTCCTGGGGTGGCAACCACTGGCGCCTGCGCCTTCGCGTCAGCGATGCCCTGGCCCGGGGCCTGGTGGGGCTGCCGCTCGGGGTGAACGGCCTGCCGACCGCCCTGCACCACGCCCTGATCGATAACCTGCAGGAGGTGATCGCATGAGCGACTCGCTGATGGATCTGTTGCTGGAGATCGGCAAGGCCCTGATCGTGCTGGTGGGGATAGTGGGGGCCGGCGCCTTCATGAGCTTCATCGAGCGCCGTCTGCTGGCACTCTGGCAGGATCGTTACGGCCCCAACCGGGTTGGCCCCTTCGGTCTGCTGCAGCTGGCGGCCGACATGGTCAAGATGTTCTTCAAGGAGGACTGGATCCCGCCGTTCGCGGATCGCCGGATCTTCGTGCTGGCCCCCATCATCGCCTTCACCGCCTTCATCCTGGCGTTTGCGGTGGTGCCCATCACCCCCTCCTGGGGCGTGGCGGATCTCAACGTGGGCCTGCTCTACATCCTGGCCATCGCGGGGCTGGCGGTCTACGCCGTGCTGTTCGCCGGCTGGTCGAGCAACAACAAGTACTCCCTGCTCGGCAGCCTGCGCGCCTCGGCCCAGACCCTCTCCTACGAGGTGTTCCTCGGCCTCTCCTTGATGGGCATCGTCATCCAGACCGGCAGCTTCAACCTGCGTGACATCGTCGAGGCCCAGGCCGGCATGTGGAACGTGATCCCCCAGATCCTGGGCTTCGTCACCTTCCTGTTCGCCGGGGTCGCCGTCACCCACCGCCATCCGTTCGATCAGCCGGAAGCCGAGCAGGAGCTCGCCGACGGCTATCACATCGAGTACGCGGGCATGAAGTGGGGTCTCTTCTTCGTGGGCGAGTACATCGGCATCGTGCTGATCTCCTCCCTCATCGTGACCCTCTTCTTCGGTGGCTGGCACGGCCCCTGGCTGCCGCCCTTCATCTGGTTCGCCCTGAAGACCGCCTGTTTCATGGTGTTCTTCATCCTGCTGCGGGCCTCCCTGCCCCGCCCGCGCTTCGACCAGGTGATGTCCTTTGGCTGGAAAGTGTGCCTGCCCCTGACCCTGCTCAACATGCTGGTCACAGGCGCAGTCGTGCTGCTGAACATGTAATGAGGCACCAATGAAAATTACGAGCATTATCAAGGGTGTCGGCACCCAATTACGCAGCCTGGGGATGGTCTTCTCCCATGCCTGGCGCCCTCGCGAGACCCTGAGCTACCCGGAACAGCCGGTCTATGCCGCCCCGCGTTTTCGCGGCCGCATCGTGCTGACTCGCGACCCGGACGGCGACGAGCGCTGCGTGGCGTGCAACCTGTGCGCCGTGGCCTGCCCGGTCGGCTGCATCTCCCTGCAGAAGGCGGAGCGGGAAGACGGCCGCTGGTATCCGGAGTTCTTTCGCATCAACTTCTCCCGCTGCATCTTCTGCGGCCTGTGCGAGGAGGCCTGCCCCACCACCGCCATCCAGCTGACGCCGGATTTCGAGATGGGGGAGTATCGCCGCCAGGATCTGGTGTACGAGAAGGAAGATCTGCTGATCAGCGGCCCCGGCAAGTACCCGGACTACAACTTCTACCGCATGAGCGGGATGGCCATCGACGGCAAGCCGAAAGGGGATGCCGAGAACGAAGCCAAGCCCATCGATGTCAAGAGCCTGCTGCCCTAGGAGTCAATCATGGAACTGGCATTCTATGCCGCGGCCCTGGTCGCCGTTTACAGCACGCTGCGGGTGATCAGCACCAGCAACCCCATGCACGCGCTGCTCAATCTCATCATCTCCCTCATCGCCGTGGCCATGATCTTCTTCTGCCTGGGCGCCGCCTTCGCGGGGGCCCTGCAGGTGATCGTCTACGCGGGCGCCATCATGGTGCTGTTCGTGTTCGTGGTGATGATGCTGAACCTGGGGAGCGCCCAGGATCAGGAGAAGAAGTGGCTCACCCCCACCACCTGGGGTGGCCCCGCCCTGCTCTCCCTCGTCCTGCTGGGCTTCCTGGCCCACGGCATCCTCGGCGTGACCGGCGGCACGCTTGGCCAGACCGACGTCAGCGCCAAGGAGGTCGGCATCGCCCTGTTCGGACCCTATGTGCTGGCGGTGGAGCTTGCCTCCATCCTGCTACTCGCGGGTCTGGTCACCGCCTATCACCTTGGCCGCGAGGACAAGAGCGGTGAAGTGCTCTCGGTGCCCCGCACCACACAAGAAGGAGGTCAGCAATGAGCGGCATTCCCATGGTGATGCATAACCTGCTGCTGGCGGCCTGCCCCCTTTCCATCCAGCAAGCGCAAGGAGAATGGCGATGAGTGGAATACCCATGGAATACGGCCTTCTGCTGGCGGCCATCCTGTTCGCCATCGGCCTGTGCGGCCTGCTGATACGCCGCAACCTGCTGTTTATCCTCATGAGTATCGAAATCATGATGAACGCGTCCGCCCTGGCGTTCGTGGTGGCGGGTAGCCGCTGGGCCCAGGCCGACGGCCAGATCATGTACATACTGGTGATTTCTCTGGCGGCAGCGGAGGCCAGTATCGGCCTCGCCCTGTTACTGCTGCTCTATCGTCGTTACCACACCCTGAACGTGGACACTGTGAGCGAGATGCGCGGATGAGCCTCCTATATCTGACTTTTCTGTTCCCTCTGTTGGGATGGCTGCTACTGGCCTTCTCCCTCGGCCGCCTCGGTGAGCGCACCTCGGCGCTCATCGGCGTCGGCAGCATAGGCCTGTCGGCCCTGACTACTCTCTGGGTCGGCATCGATTTCCTCAACACCATGCCAGAAGGCGGCGTCTATACCCAGACCCTGTGGCAGTGGATGACGGTGGGCGAGTTCCAGCCCGCCTTCCGCCTCTCCCTGGACGGGCTGTCGCTGACCATGCTGGGGGTGGTGACCGGGGTGGGCTTCTTCATCCACCTGTTCGCCTCCTGGTACATGCGCGGGGAAGAGGGTTACTCCCGCTTCTTCACCTACACCAACCTCTTCATCGCCAGCATGCTGTTCCTGGTGCTGGCAGACGATCTGCTGTTCGTCTACCTGGGGTGGGAAGGGGTGGGCCTGTGCAGCTACCTGCTGATCGGCTTCTACTACCGCAACCCCGCCAACGGGGCGGCCGCCCTCAAGGCGTTCGTGGTGACCCGGGTCGGTGACGTCTTCCTCGCCATCGGGCTCTTCGTGCTCTATCGCGAACTCGGCACCCTCAACATCCACGAGCTGCTGGTAAGGGCCCCGGCCATGTTTGCCGAAGGCTCCCCTGCCCTGTCGTTCGCCTGCCTGATGCTGCTCGGCGGTGCGGTCGGCAAGTCCGCCCAGCTCCCGCTGCAGACCTGGCTGGCGGACGCCATGGCGGGCCCGACCCCGGTCTCGGCGCTGATCCACGCGGCCACCATGGTGACGGCGGGGGTCTACCTCATCGCCCGTACCCACGGTCTCTTCCTGCTCGCCCCCGAGATCCTGCATCTGGTGGCCGTCGTAGGTGCCGTGACCCTGGTGCTGGCAGGCTTCGCCGCCCTGGTGCAGACCGACATCAAGCGGATCCTGGCCTACTCCACCATGAGCCAGATCGGCTACATGTTCCTGGCCCTGGGTGTCGGTGCCTGGGAAGGGGCCATCTTCCACCTGATGACCCACGCCTTCTTCAAGGCACTGCTGTTCCTCTCCGCCGGTGCCGTCATAGTCGCGACCCACCACGAGCAGAACATCTTCAAGATGGGAGGCCTGCGCAAGAGCCTGCCCCTGGTCTATGCCTGCTTCCTGGTGGGGGGCTCGGCCCTGGCCGCGCTGCCGCTGGTGACCGCCGGTTTCTACAGCAAGGACGCCATCCTCTGGCAGGTGCAGGCCAGCGGCCAGAGCGCCCTGCTGTGGGCGGGTCTGGGCGGGGCCTTCCTGACCTCCCTCTACACCTTCCGCCTCATCTTCATCGCCTTCCACGGCAAGGCGCAGACCGAGGCTCACGCCGGTCACGGCCTGGCCCACCAGCTGCCGCTGCTGGTGCTGCTGGTGCTCTCCACCGGTGTGGGTGCCCTCATCGTGCCGCCCCTGGCCGGTGTGCTGCCGGCGGGCCCGGGGGATCAGATCGAGGAGGGTCGCCATGCCCTGGAGATCCTCTCCGGTATCGTCGCCGTGGCAGGCATCGCGTTGGCCGCCTTCCTGTTCCTGGGCGAGCGCCGCGTGGTGAAAGGAGTCGCCGAGAGCGGGCCTGGTCGTCTGCTGGGTACCCTCTGGTTCAACGCCTGGGGCTTTGACTGGCTCTATGACCTGCTCTGGGTCAAGCCCTACCTGTTGGCGACCCGGCTGCTCGGCAAGGATCCGCTGGACCGATTGATGAATATGCCCGCCGTGCTGGCACAAGCCGGCCACCAGCTGCTGGCCTGGACCGTCTCCGGCAAGCTGCGCTGGTATGCCGCCTCCATGGGGATGGGTGCCGCCCTGATCCTGGCCCTGCTGCTGCTCGGTTGATCCCATGGCATTTCAATTTCACGCAGGCCTGCGGGCCTGCACAACGACCAGAACATAGACGAGAGCTGATATCGTGACCTTACTCTGGATCTTGTTAATACCCTTCATCGGCGGCTTGCTCTGCTGGCAGATGGAGCGACTCGGCGGCCAGTTCGTCCGCTGGGTGGCCCTCGCCTCCATGAGCGCCTGCCTGGTGCTCTCCAGCGCCATCTGGCTCGGCGGCGACTTCACCCTGGCCAGCCCCGGCCTGCCCGTCTGGGCGGCAGAGTGGCAACAGCCCTGGATCCCCCGCTTCGGCATCTCATTGCATCTGGCGGTGGACGGCCTGTCGCTCCTGATGGTGATGCTCACCAGCTTCATCGGCGTGCTGGCCATCCTCTGTTCCTGGAAGGAGATCGTGCAGCGCATCGGCTTCTTCCACCTGAACCTGCTGTGGATCCTGGGGGGCGTGCTCGGCGTCTTCATGGCGGTGGACCTGTTCCTCTTCTTCTTCTTCTGGGAGATGATGCTGGTCCCCATGTACTTCCTGATCGCGCTCTGGGGCCACTCGGTCACCGACGGCAAGTCGCGCATCAACGCCGCCACCAAGTTCTTCATCTACACCCAGGCGAGCGGCCTCATCATGCTGGTGGCCATCCTGGGCCTGGTGCTGACCCACCACACCGCCACTGGCGTCTTCACCTTCAACTATCAGGAGCTGCTGAACACCCCCATGAGCAGCACGGTACAGTGGCTGCTGATGCTGGGCTTCTTCATCGCCTTCGCGGTCAAGATGCCCCTGGTGCCCCTGCACGGCTGGCTGCCTGACGCCCACAGCCAGGCGCCCACCGCAGGCTCCGTGGATCTCGCTGGCATCCTGCTCAAGACCGCCGCCTACGGCCTGCTGCGCTTCACCCTGCCGCTGTTCCCCGAGGCCTCCGCCGAGTTCGCTCCCTACGCCATGGGCCTCGGCCTCATCGGCATCGTCTACGGCGCCCTGCTGGCGTTCGCCCAGACCGACATCAAGCGGCTGGTGGCCTACACCAGCATCTCCCACATGGGCTTCGTGATGATCGCCATCTATTCCGGCAGCGAGCTCGCCCTGCAGGGCGCCGTGGTGCAGATGATCGCCCACGGTCTCTCCGCCGCCGGCCTCTTCATCCTGTGCGGCCAGCTCTACGAGCGCCTGCACACCCGGGATCTGCGCCAGATGGGCGGCCTCTGGGGACGTCTGCGCTACCTGCCCGGCGTCATGCTGTTCTTCTCTGTGGCCTCCCTCGGGATGCCGGGCACCGGCAACTTCGTTGGCGAGTTCCTGATCCTCATCGGCAGCTTCCAGGTGGCCCCCATCATGACCGTCATCGCCACCTTCGGCCTGGTGCTGGCATCGGTCTACTCCCTCATCATGCTGCAGCGCGCCTGCTTCGGTACCCCCAAGGAGGAGAGCGTGCTCAAGGGGCTGGACAAGCGGGAACTGGCCATGATGCTGACCATCGCAGGCCTCCTGGTGCTGCTCGGCCTCTATCCCCAGCCGGTGCTGGATACCGCCAGCAGCAGCCTCCTGAGCGTGCTGCACTGGTATGCGCTGCCGGGCACGGGGGCGCTGCAATGATGCTTTCTCTTTCGCCTTCCTTGTCCATGTCGGGAGCCCTGTCATGACGTTTACTGCTTCTCAACTGCTGGCCCTGCTGCCCCTGCTGCTGACCACAGGGGCCATGGTGGCCCTGATGCTGGCCATCGCCTGGAAGCGCTGCGACGACACCGCCTTCACGGTGACCATCGCCGGCCTCAACCTGGCGCTCTTCTCCCTGCCCGTCGTGATGGCCCAGGGGGATCAGGGGGTCACGCCCCTGCTGCAAGTGGACAGCTATGCGGTCTTCTACATGGGGCTGGTGCTCATCGGTGCCCTGGCCACCTGCACCTTCGGCCGCACCTGGCTCAAGGGCTACCCGGACAACCGGGAAGAGTTCTACCTGCTGCTGCTCATCGCCACTGCCGGTGGTCTGGTGCTGGCGGGCTCCCGCCATCTCGCGTCGCTCTTCATCGGGATCGAGATGCTGACACTGCCCATGTTCGGCCTGGTGGGCTATGCCTATCGCGAGCGCCATTCGCTGGAGGCCAGCATCAAGTACATGGTGCTCTCCGCCAGCGCCACCGCCTTCCTGCTGTTTGGCATGGCGCTGCTCTATGCCCAGGCGGGGAGCCTCAGCTTCAGCGATCTCGGCTTGACCCTGGCCCAGAGCCCGGCCCACCACCCGCTGCTGATGGGGGGCTTCGGCCTGATGCTGGTAGGCTTCGCCTTCAAGCTCTCCCTCGCCCCCTTCCACCTCTGGACCCCGGACGTCTATGAAGGGGCCCCTGCACCTGTCGCCACCTTCCTCGCCACCGTGAGCAAGATCGCCGTGTTCTGCGTGCTGCTGCGCTTCTACCTGGCGGTGCCGGCCACCTCGGATCCCATGATCCACTGGCTGCTGGCGGCCATGGCGGTCATCTCCATCGTGGTCGGCAACCTCCTGGCGCTGATCCAGACCAACATCAAGCGGATGATGGGTTACTCCTCCATCTCCCACTTCGGCTACCTGCTGGCGGTGGTGGTGGCGAGCCGCCTCGGCGAGATGCCGGTGGAAGCGGCCGGCGTCTATCTGCTGATGTATCTGTTCACCAGCCTGGGGGCCTTCGGCGTCATCAGCATGATGTCCAGCCCCTACCGTGGCAAGGATGCGGACTCCCTGCACAGCTATCGCGGCCTGTTCTGGAAGCGCCCCTATCTGACGGCCGTGATGACGGTGATGATGCTCTCCCTCGCGGGCATCCCCATGACGCTCGGCTTCATCGGCAAGTTCTATCTCATCGGCGTCACCGTGGATGCCAAGCTGTGGTGGCTCAGTGGCGCCATCGTGCTCGGCAGCGCCCTGGGTCTCTACTACTACCTGCGCGTCATGGTCACCCTCTACCTGCGCGAGCCCGGCATGCAGCTGCGCGATGCCAGGGCCGACTGGGCCTTCTCCTCCGGGGGCCTGGTGGTGCTGCTCTCAGCCATTCTGGTGGTATTGCTCGGCATCTACCCCCAGCCCGTCATCAGTCTGGTACAGGGCTTCCAGCACGTGGTGCTGCGCTAGCCTCAGGTTCACAGTTCACACAGCGAAACCGGCCTCCGTGGCCGGTTTTTTATGTCCGCCAAGGCCCGGTCCGGCTTGCCCGTCTGGCAGGCGATACCAGATCGGTCCTCTCAATCCATGCCATATCCTCCAGCAAGCAGCTCGCCGAGCAGCGAGCTGAAGATGGCCTTGCCCCCATCGTGCTCGCCTCCTCCTGCCCTCCCCATTCTCAGACCCATGCCCATAAAAAAACCGGCCACTGGGGCCGGTTTTTGGTTTCTTGCTGGCGCTTAACCCAGGCGAACCCGAGCATTGCGGAACATGCGCATCCAGGCGCCATCCTCTCCCCAGTTGTCCGGGTGCCAGGAGTTGGCCACGGTGCGGAACACCCGCTCCGGGTGCGGCATCATGATGGTGGCGCGGCCGTCCGCACTGGTCACCGCGGTGATACCGTCAGGGGAGCCGTTGGGGTTGGCCGGGTATTGCACGGTGACGTTGCCGCGGTTGTCCACGAAACGCAGCCCCACCAGACCGCTCTGTTGCAGCGCAGCCAGGTGAGCGGCATCGCGCACTTCCACGCGCCCTTCCCCGTGGGAGACGGCAATCGGCATCACAGAGCCAGCCATCCCGGCGAAGAAGGCAGACGGGGAGTCCTGCACTTCCACCAGGCTGAAGCGCGCCTCGAAGCGCTCGGAGCGGTTGCGCACGAAGCGCGGCCAGAGATCGGCCCCCGGGATGAGGTCGCGCAGGTTGGACATCATCTGGCAACCGTTGCACACCCCCAAAGAGAGGGTATCGCCGCGCTCGAAGAAGCGCTGGAACTGCTCACGGGCGTTGTCGTTGAACAGGATGGACTTGGCCCAGCCTTCCCCCGCCCCCAGCACGTCGCCGTAGGAGAAGCCGCCACAGGCCACCAGGGTCTGGAAATCTTCCAGCTTGATGCGCCCCTCGAGGATGTCGCTCATGTGCACGTCGACAGCGGTAAAGCCGGCGCGGTCAAAGGCGGCCGCCATCTCCACGTGGGAGTTGACCCCCTGCTCGCGCAGCACCGCCAGACGGGGAGAAACCCCGCGAGCGATATAGGGCGCGGCCACGTCGTCGGACGGGTTGTAGGTGAGCCTGGCCTGCAAACCCGGATCGGTGGCGTCCTGGCGGGCGGCATGCTCCTGATCCGCGCACTCCGGGTTGTCACGCAGGCGCTGCATCTGCCAGCTGGTCTCGCCCCAGATGGTGCGAAGGGCGGTGCGGCTGGCGCGATACACCTCGCTGCCGGCACGCTGGAACAGGATGAGGTCGTCTTCGCGCACCGTGCCCAGCACATGGGAGCAGGCTGCCAGACCGTGACCGGCCAGCAGGGTCAGCACCGCTTCCTTGTCTTCGCGACGAACCTGGATGACGGCCCCCAGCTCCTCGTTGAACAGGGCCGGCAGCAGGTCGCCACCCACGCGATCGAGCTGGATATCGAGGCCGCAGTGACCGGCAAACGCCATCTCGGTCAGGGTGACGAAAAGGCCGCCGTCGGAGCGGTCGTGGTAGGCAATCAGCTTGCGATCCGCCACCAGCGCCTGGATGGCGTTGAAGAAGCCCTTGAGCTGGACCGGGTTGTCCAGATCCGGGGCACTTTGCCCAAGCTGGCGGTAAACCTGGGCCAGGGCCGAGGCGCCGAGGCGCTGCTTGCCGTTGCCAAGGTCGATGAGGATAAGGTCGGTCTCACCGAGATCGGTGCGCAGTTGCGGGGTCACGGTATTGCGCACGTCCTCGACCCGGGCAAAGGCGGAGATGAGCAGGGAGAGCGGCGAGGTGACGCTGCGCTCTTCCCCGTCCTGCTGCCAGCGGGTCTTCATGGACATGGAGTCCTTGCCCACCGGGATGGTGATGCCAAGGGCCGGGCAGAGCTCTTCGCCCACCGCTTTCACGGCTTCGTAGAGACCCGCATCTTCACCCGGGTGGCCGGCTGCGGACATCCAGTTGGCGGAGAGCTTGACCCGCTTGAGGGAGCCGATATTGGCCGGTGCCAGGTTGGTCAAGGCCTCGGCCACCGCCATGCGGGCGGAGGCGGCATGAGAGAGCAGCGCCACCGGGGTGCGCTCGCCCATGGACATGGCTTCACCGTGGTAGCTGTCGTAGGTCGCGGCGGTAACGGCGCAGTCAGCCACCGGGATCTGCCAGGGGCCGACCATCTGGTCGCGGTTGACGAGGCCCGTTACGGTGCGATCGCCGATGGTGATGAGGAAGGACTTCTCCGCCACGGTCGGCAGGCGCAGCACGCGCTCGGCGGCGTCGCTGAGGGTGATGCCGTCCAGTTGCAGCGCCTTGCCCTGGGCGGGCAGGCTCTGCACGTCGCGGTGCATCTTGGGCGCCTTGCCAAGCAGCACGTCCAGCGGCAGATCGATGGGCTGGTTGTCAAAGTGATCATCAGAGAGAGTGAGATGCTTCTCTTCGGTGGCGGTGCCGATGACGGCATAGGGGGCGCGTTCGCGCTCGCACAAAGCCTTGAACAGAGGCAGCTTGTCCTGGGCCACGGCCAGCACATAGCGCTCCTGGGATTCGTTGCACCAGACTTCCAGCGGGCTCATGCCCGGTTCGTCGTTCGGAATGGCACGCAAGTCGAAGCGACCACCGCGATCCCCGTCGCTCACCAGCTCCGGCATGGCGTTGGAGAGACCACCGGCGCCCACGTCGTGGATGAAGACGATGGGGTTGTCGTCCCCCAGTTGCCAGCAGCGGTCGATCACTTCCTGGCAGCGACGCTCCATCTCGGGGTTGTCACGCTGCACGGAGGCGAAGTCGAGATCTTCGGCAGACTGACCGGACGCCATGGAGGAGGCTGCGCCGCCACCCAGGCCGATGTTCATGGCCGGACCACCCAGCACGATGAGGGCCGCCCCCACCGGGATCTCCCCTTTCTGGACGTGCTCGCTGCGGATGTTGCCGATGCCACCCGCCAGCATGATGGGCTTGTGGTAGCCGCGCACCTCGACGCCGTTGTGGCTCGGCACCTGCTCTTCGAAGGTACGGAAGTAACCCAGGATGGCAGGGCGACCGAATTCGTTGTTGAAGGCGGCGCCGCCAAGGGGCCCTTCCTGCATGATGTCAAAGGCGCTGACGATGCGGCTCGGCTTGCCGAAGTCCTGCTCCCAGGGCTGCTCGAAACCGGGGATGCGCAGGTTGGAGACGGAGAAGCCCACCAGGCCCGCCTTGGGTTTGGCGCCACGGCCTGTCGCACCCTCGTCGCGGATTTCGCCGCCGGAGCCGGTGGCGGCACCCGGGAAGGGAGAGATGGCGGTCGGGTGGTTGTGGGTCTCCACCTTCATCAGGATGTCGACGCGCTCCTGGTGATACTGGTACTCACCGTTGGCGGGGCTCGGGAAGAAGCGGCCACCCTGGCTGCCTTCCATCACCGCGGCGTTGTCTTTGTAGGCAGACAGGACATGATCCGGCGTCTGCTCGAAGGTGTTCTTGATCATCTTGAACAGCGACTTGGGCTGCTGCTCGCCGTCGATGGTCCAGTCAGCGTTGAAGATCTTGTGACGGCAATGCTCGGAGTTCGCCTGGGCAAACATGTAGAGCTCGATGTCGTTGGGATTGCGACCCAGCCGGGTGAAGTTGGTCACCAGGTAATCTATTTCGTCATCGGCCAGGGCCAGACCCAGGGTCACGTTGGCCTCTGCCAGGGCGGCGCGACCACCACCCAGCACATCTACCTGGGTAAAGGGGCGCGGCTCGTGGTGAGCAAACAGGGCGGCGGCCTCGTTCATCTCGGCAAAGACCACTTCCATCATGCGATCGTGCAGCAGGGCCGCGATCTCGCTGCGCTGGGCCACGCTCAGCTCACCCTTGGCCTGCACGTAATAGGCAATGCCGCGCTCCAGCCGCTTGACCTGTTTCAGGCCGCAGTTGTGGGCGATGTCGGTTGCTTTGGAAGACCAGGGGGAGATAGTGCCGGGGCGGGGGGTAACGAGGAACAGCTGACCGCTGGGGGTGTGTTCCGGGATGGTCGGGCCGTAGCGCAGAAGCTGGCCCAAGGTCGCTCGCTCGGGGGGCGACAGCGGGCTCGTCAGCTCGGCAAAATGCACGTATTCCGCATAGACGCTTGCTATCTCTACTCCTCTCTGTGCGCAGCTCTGCAGCAGCTTGTGGACACGAAACTCAGACAGTGCTGGGGCACCACGCAAGATTTCCATATACCTTTCTCACCAAGTTTTAGAGTGTGGGGGGATTTGAGACGCGCGTATTATAGGGATCAGGCCCATCCTGAACAAACGTTTTTCTCATCTCGCGCGGTGTGACTCCCTTCATACTCTCTGGTATAAAGGTGCCTCTTTTTTGACAAATGCCGATTTTTTCAACAAGGGTACTCACCTACTTGCGCTGCATTTTTCGACTGTTCATCGGGATGATGTTGACGCTGGCCCTGGCCGGTTGCGACTTCTACCACCCCTCCAGCCAACTGGAGCAGATCCGCCAGCGAGGCGAGATCCGGGTTGGCACCCTCTATGGCCCCACTTCCTATTACCAGCGTGACGACACCGCACTGGGGTTCGACTACGAGCTGGCGCAGCTTTACGCCGACTGGCTGGGAGTCAAGCTGACCATAGTACCGGCCTACAGCACCGCCGAGCTGGTCGAGCAACTGCAAAAGGGCAAGCTGGATCTCGCCGCCGCCGCCATCGTCGTGACCCCGGAGCGGCGCAAGCTGTTCCGCTTCGGCCCAGGCTTCTACCAGGTCTCCCCCAAGCTGGTCTATCGCAACGGCTCCCCCAGGCCCAAGAACCTCGGTGACATCAAGGGCAGCATAGTGGTGCCGGCGGGCTCCACCGGCGAGGACCTGATGAAGGAGCTGGCCAAGCAGTACCCCAACCTGAAGTGGAGCACCAATCGGGATGCGGACGTGGAAGAGCTGCTCAAGCAGGTGGCCGACGGCAAGGTGGACTACACGGTGGTGCAGGACACCATACTGGCCCGTACCCAGCGCTACTACCCCGAACTCACCGAAGGCTTGACCCTCGCCAGCAAGCAGACCGTGGCCTGGGCCATGACCAAGCTGCCCGACGACAGCCTCTACGCCAGCATCATCGACTTCTTCGGTCAGCGCTTCATGGATGGCGCCATCGCCAAGCTCGACGAGAAGTACTTCGGCCACGTGCAGAACTTCGATTTCGTCGACACCCGTACCTTCCTGCAACGGGCCAAGAGCCTGCTGCCCAAGTACCAAGCGCTGTTCCAGACCCACGCCAAGGATATCGACTGGCGGCTGCTGGCCGCCATCAGCTATCAGGAATCCCACTGGGATCCCCAGGCACGCTCCTACACCGGGGTGCGTGGCATGATGATGCTCACCGGCCCGACCGCCAAGGCGATGGGGGTAAACGATCGCACCCACCCGGAAGAGAGCATCAAGGGGGGCGCCCGCTACCTGCAGGAGATGATGGCGAAGGTGCCCGACTCGGTCCCGGCGGACGAGAAAGTGTGGTTTGCCCTCACCGCCTACAACATCGGCTACGGCCACATGATGGATGCCCGCCGCCTGACCAAGGAGCTGGGCAAGAACCCGGACGCCTGGAGCGACGTGAAAGAGGTGCTGCCCCTGTTGCAGCAGTCACGCTGGCATCGCAAGGTGCGCTATGGCTATGCCCGTGGCGGCGAGGCGCGCAACTATGTCAACAACGTGCGCCAGTACTACCAGAGCCTGCTCTGGCTCGACAACGAACAGCAGAAGGCCCATCGTCGCGAGGAGCTGGACGAGGACGACAGCAGCGAGCCGGACGTGCCAGCACAGCGTCCGGCCATCATCGCCGAAGTGGTCAAACAGATCATCACCCCCTAGCCTCGCCGGGGGTGTGTTTTCCTGCCCTGTTCTCTGTTACCATCCTTGGGTATACGAGGGGCGCTGGAGCGAACTTATTGCAATGTATTCATTGCGTTGCAGTTCCTGCCAAGGGCCCTTTCGGCCCCACGCAAGACCAGGGAGGAGAACAGGATGCGAGCACGCAGAAGAGCCATATTGGCCCGAAAAACCAAATGTGCCTGGAGCCCGAGACGCAAGCTCAAGCTGGCCGACATGAAACGCAAGATCTGGCACAGAAACCGCTCCTTCACGCTGCTGATAGCGGAGCACACAGTATAAACCCGGCATCAGCCGGGTTTTTTTATGGCTATGTCCCAATTACGTGTTGCATCGGGTGCCCTAGCGCCTCATGCAAACACATCTTGGTATTTACCTCCCTGCCGTAACGTTCCAGCATCCTGCGCCAGCCCAGATAATTCCTCAGGTAGTGGGTTGCGACTCCATGGAATCGTTCCATCCACTCCTTCAACCGCCGGTGATATCCGTTCACATGCTGGATGTGGTATGCCCCAATGACTCGCTCACCTAGACGGTTGTGCACCACCTGATGTGTTATGCCCCGCGCTTGGCTGAAACTGGCATACACCCCTGCACCATCACTGCAGAGCACTGCATCGGGCGCGATGAGTGGCTGCAACACCGCTTTTACCGTCTGCGCATCCAGCCTTTCCAGCTGAAAGTCGGCTTGATGGCCCGCCCTGTCCTGCACCACCATCACCGGGATGTAATCCCGCCCGGTCCCCCGGGTACGCCCTTTCCCGCCACGATGTCTTGCCGGACGAGGCAACCCTCGCTGCCCCTTGAACGATTCGAGGAAGAAGGTTTCATCCACTTCCACAATGCCTTCTTCCCATGTTGCCTGGTGGTTTGCCATCGCCTTCAGGAAGCGGTGACGCCACAAGAAGGCGGTGTTCTTGCAAACACCGCAGCGGACGGCGGCCTGGCGGACAGTGAGCCCGTCGATGAGAGCCTGGGCGTAGTCCTCCCAATGCTCAGCCTTACGTAATCTGGCCAAAGGCGTCTTGGTGAGGAGGGAGCTGGTTCGCCGACACTGCTTACAACGGTAACGACGCAGCCCACGGCTCCAGCCCCAGGGGGCCAGCTGGGTGTCATCCGCCTGGCAGTGGGGACAGCCGCAGCATGTGGGTAACTGGGCATGGAGGGACGTAATCGGGTGTGGAGCGGCGAGCTCATGCTGAGCGACACGGCGCTGACGCAGAGTAAGTAATGGAAAGAGGGACAACAGGTGTTGGAAGGCTGGCGTATCCATGATGAAGGTCCTCGCGGTGATGACCTACTTCCAGATTAGCCTTCCAACACATAATTGGGACAGCGCCTTTTTTATGCCTTGTCAGGCTGCGCTTCAAACAGAACGGTGCGCTTGGAGACCAGGGTGTTGCAGTGGTTGCAAAAATAATCCACCGCGCCGCAAGCCTTAAGCCGCTCCAGCTCCTGCCCGCAGGCAGGACACAGGGCCCGGATACGATAACGGGCCTGACATTGGCCACACGTCGTCTCGCGGCTGCGGCTGTCCAGTTCGCCCTGACAGGCAGGGCAGGTCAGCGTGTTCATTCTCTTCTCGACTCCTCTTTACGTCACTGTGCACCGGCGTCACTCGCAGCCCCTCCCCCGGTTTGTCTGCCCTGAGGAGGGCCATCAAGAAAAACGGCTGCCGGTAAGGGCAGCCGCAGGGCTTTATTTCTTCGCTTTGGCCTTGAGCAGGCGCTTGCGCTGGCGTTCCTGGCTCAGGGTCAGGGTGTTCTTCTTGCCCTCGAACGGGTTGACCGACTCCTGGAACTCCACCCGGATCGGCGTCCCCATGATCTTCAACGACTTGCGGAAGTAGTTGATGAGGTAGCGCTTGTAGGAGTCCGGCAGGTCGTTCAGCTGGTTGCCGTGGATCACGATGCGCGGCGGGTTGTAGCCACCAGCATGGGCATACTTCAGCTTGACCCGGCGACCATTCACCATGGGCGGCTGGTGATCTTCCTGGGCCATCTGCATGATGCGGGTCAGCATGGCGGTGCTGGTACGGCGGGTCGCGGACTCGTAAGCCTCGTTGATGGATTCGAACAGGTGACCGACGCCACTGCCGTGCAGGGCGGAGATGAAGTGCACCCGGGCGAAGTCGATGAAGCCCAGACGTCTGTCCAGCTCGTTCTTGACGTCCTCTTTCACCTTCTGATCCAGGCCGTCCCACTTGTTGACCACCAGTACCACGGAGCGGCCGCTGTTGAGCACGAAGCCGAGGATGCTCAAGTCCTGATCCGTGATGGTCTCCCGGGCGTCAATGACCAGCAGGCAGACGTTGGCATCTTCAATCGCCTTGAGCGTCTTGATGACGGAGAACTTCTCCACCGTCTCGTGCACCTTGCCACGGCGACGCACGCCGGCGGTGTCGATGACCACGTATTTCTGATCGTCGCGCTCCATGGGGATGTAGACGGAGTCGCGGGTGGTACCCGGCATGTCGTAGACGATGACCCGATCTTCACCCAGCATGCGGTTGGTCAGGGTGGATTTGCCAACGTTGGGGCGACCGACGATAGCAAATTTGATGGGCAGGTCGGCGAACGGCGTCTCCTTGGTATCTTCCCGGGTGTCGAGCTCACCGGCAGCCACCATGCGCAGCAGGGCCTCTTCGTCGAACTCCTCCAGCTCCTCTTCCTCTTGTGCCTCGGTGGCAGAGCCGACCAGGGTCTCGAGGTGGGGGGCCAGGGCCAGCTCCAGCAGGCTCAGTACGCCACGGCCGTGGGCGGCTGCCATCTGGTAGACCTCGCCCAGGGCCAGACCGTAGAACTCGGACACCGCGGAGTCACCGTCGATGCCGTCGGTCTTGTTGGCCACCAGAAACACCTTCTTGTGGGTCTTGCGCAGGTGCTCGGCGATAGCCTGATCCGCCGCGGTGAGACCGGCACGGGCATCCACCATGAAGAGCACCACATCGGCCTCTTCGATGGCCAGCAGGGACTGCTCGGCCATCTTCAGCTCGATCCCCTCCTCGGTGCCATCGATACCGCCGGTATCGACCACGATAAATTCCAGCTCGCCCAGCTTCGCCTGGCCATATTTGCGGTCCCGGGTCAAGCCGGGGAAGTCGGCAACCAGGGCATCCCGGGTACGGGTCAGGCGGTTAAACAGGGTGGATTTCCCCACGTTGGGGCGGCCCACCAGGGCAACTACAGGAGTCATAAAAGCCTCATTCTCAAGACGACAAAGGCTCCGGGTCCGAAGACCAGGAGCCGGATATTCACATTATCGGACGATCAAGGACGCTTGAGGGCGTACAATTTGCCGTCACGGCTCTGCACATACAGGGTGTCACCCTCCACCAGCGGAGCGGCATAGAGACCACTGCTGTCGAGCTGCTGCATGGCCTTGATGGTCCCGTCGGTACGGTCCAGCCAATACAGGTAACCTTCCACATCGCCGACCACCACATAGTCACCCAGGATGACGGGGGCGGTCACGGTGCGGTTTTCCAGCTGGGTGTTGGACCACAGCTCGAGACCGTTGCGACGATCGACCGCAAACAGATGGCTGCGGCTGTCGGTCAGCACGATGGCATTGCCGGTCACCGCCATGTCGCGATAACCGGAATACTTGCGCTTCCACACTTCGTCTCCGCTCATCAGCTTGCGCGCCATCAACTGGCCGTTGTAGGCGATGGCGTAGAGCTCATCACCGGCAATCAGCGGGCTGGCATCGACGTCCACCATCCGATCCAGTTCGGTGGCGCCGCGCGGGTCAGCCACCTTGGATTGACGCACCGGCTGACCGTTGCTCAGCAGGGCGATGCCCACCTTGCCATCGGCGCGGCCATAGATGACGGCACCGTTGGTGATGATGGGGGCGCCGGCACTGCGCAGGGTCAGGGGCGGCTGCTCTTCGGACAGGGTCCACTGCAGCTTGCCCTCGTCGGTATCGAGCGCCACCAGGCGACCGGAGGTGGTCAGCACCACCACGCGGCCATCCTCGACGGCGGGGCTCGCCACCACTTCCCCCGGCACCGTGGTCTGCCACAGCACTTCGCCGTTGGCCTCGTTCAGGGCGTAGACCACCCCGTTTTCGGACCCGAGGAACAGCTTGCCGTAGCGGGAAACCAGGCCGCCGGAGAGACGGGCGCTGCGCTTGTCGGCGTTGATGGGCAGATCTGCCAGATCCACGCTCCACAGCTCCTTGCCGCTCTCGCGCTCGAAGGCGGTCACATCGCCATCACGGGCCGCTGCATAGATGCGGTCCTCTTCCACCACCGGCTTGAGCTGGGAGTAGAAGTTGCCGATGCCATCCCCGACCGAGGAGGACCAGGCGGTATCGGCAGTGAACGCGGACTCGACCTTGGGCAGGGGTGCCATGGGGTTGAGATCTTCTTCCGAACTGAACAGGGAGCAGCCCTGCAAGGCGAAGGAGACAGCCACCCCCAGCGCCATTCGCTTGTACAGATTACGCATCCGGAGCCTCGCCCGCAGTGACGGCTGGCAGCGCCAGATCATCCATCTTCAGCTTGAGTTCGGCGCTGCTCTGCAGGCCGCCGGCATCCGCCGCCGCCTGATAGGCATCGCGCGCTTCTTCGGCCTTGCCCTGC
Source organism: Aeromonas sp. s1(2024) (assembly GCF_040908005.1). Taxonomy (NCBI): domain Bacteria; kingdom Pseudomonadati; phylum Pseudomonadota; class Gammaproteobacteria; order Aeromonadales; family Aeromonadaceae; genus Aeromonas; species Aeromonas sp. s1(2024). The sequence goes on from NZ_JBFOCW010000005.1 coordinate 28,119, forward strand.
TTTTGCAGGATGTCGCCGCGCACTTCCGCCACCTGGGCCTTGAAGGCGTCGTTGTTGATCTTGCCAAGCTGGGCCAGGGCCTCGTCAGCCTTGCCCTGATCGCTCAGGACCCGGGCCAGACGCAGGGCGGCGATGGGCTTGATGCTGTCATCGCCACTGGCGGCCACCTGGGTCAGCTGCTCGGCAGCCAGATCCAGCTTGCCCGCCTTGACGGCGGCCGCAGCTAGTTGCAGGGCAGCCAGCTCGGCATAGGCGTCACCCTTGTGAGCGGTAATGAAGCTCTTTGCCTGCTCCAGGGCGGCGTCGTCCCCCTTGGCGAGCTGGGCGGTCATCTCGTTGTAAGCCTGGGAGGCGGCTTCCTGGTTGTTCTGCTGCATCTCGTTGTAGTAGCGCCAGCCAAAGAGGCCGACCAGACCGATCACGGTCCCGGCGATCACCGAGGTACCGTTCTCTTTCCACCAGTTCTTGATGACCTCAACCTGTTGTTCTTCAGTGGTATACACTTCCACAGCTTACTCTCCTTTCGCTGCCAGCAGGGCGATGGCGGCATCGACCGAGACGGTCTGTTGCTCGGCCTGGCCACGCAGATATTTGATGGTGATCTCCCCGCTTTGCACCTCGGTCTCCCCAAGGATCAGGGCAATGGCCGCGCCGCTCTTGTCGGCACGCTTGAGTTGTTTCTTGAAGTTGCCGCCGCCGCAGTGGCTCATGAGGCGCAAGTCCGGCAGGGCATCGCGCAGGCGCTCTGCCAGGGCGAAGCCAGCCTGCTCGGTCCCCTCACCCACCATGCAGAGATAGACATCCACCGCCGGGCGGATGTCAGCATTGAGTTCGAGGGTTTCAAGCATCAGCACCAGACGCTCCATGCCCATGGCAAAGCCCACTGCCGGGGTCGGCTGGCCACCGAGCTGCTCCACCAGGCCGTCGTAGCGACCACCGGCACAGACGGTGCCCTGGGCCCCCAGGCTGTTGGTCACCCACTCAAACACGGTCAGGTTGTAGTAGTCGAGGCCGCGCACCAGACGCTCGTTCACCTCGAACTGGATGCCGGCCGCCGTGAGCAGGCGCTTGAGCCCTTCGAAGTGAGCCAGGCTCTCTTCGCCCAGGTGATCGAACAGACGGGGGGCACCCGCCAGGATGGCCTGCACTTTCTCGTCCTTGGAGTCGAGCACCCGCAAAGGGTTGCTGTACATGCGGCGCTGGCTCTCTTCGTCCAGCTCGCTCTTGTACTGTTCCAGATAGGCGACCAGGGCATCGCGATAGGCGGCACGTTCGTTGCTCTGGCCGAGGGTGTTGAGCTGCAGGGTCACGTGATCGCTGATGCCGAACAGGCGCCACAGGCGGTGGGTCAGCATGATGAGCTCGGCATCGATGTCCGGCCCGTTGATGCCGAACAGCTCGACCCCGAACTGATGGAACTGGCGATAGCGACCTTTCTGGGGACGCTCGTGGCGGAACATGGGGCCCATGTACCACATCCGGCGTTCCTGGTTGTAAAGCAGACCGTGCTCGATGCCGGCACGCACGCAACTGGCGGTCCCTTCCGGACGCAGGCTCAGGCTGTCGCCGTTGCGGTCTTCAAAGGTGTACATCTCTTTTTCGACCACGTCGGTCACTTCACCGATGGCACGCTTGAACAGATGGGTCTGCTCGACGATGGGCATGCGCACTTCGCTGTAGCCATAGCTGGCCACGACCTGGCGCAGGATCTGTTCTACTTTCTGCCATACCGGGCTCTGCTCCGGCAGGCAATCATTCATACCGCGAATAGCTTGGATCTGTTTTGCCACGTTGATACTCGAGAAAAAGAGGTAAAATTTGGCCGCATTATAGGGATTTTCGACCCCGAGGTAAAATCGGGAGCCCGGATGCGGGATGTAAAATCAACAACCTAAAGCCGGGGCCACCCCAGGTGGCCCCGTCATCGTTCAACCTTTGTCCACCTGGATCTGGTTGGCCGGATCCAGCATGGCAGCCCGGGCACGGATGCGACGCTCCAGAGTCGGGATCAAATCCTTGTTGTCGAGCCGGTCGACCCGCTGGCCCCCCTCGTAGAAGGCACTCTTGTTGGCGGCGCCCGCAAGGCCGAGATCTGAGACCAGCGCCTCCCCCGGACCGTTCACCACACAGCCGATGATGGAGACATCCATCGGGGTGATGATGTCTTCGAGCCGCTCTTCCAGGGCATTGACCGTGCCGATGACGTCGAACTCCTGACGGGAGCAGGAGGGACAGGCGATGAAGTTGATGCCGCGGGAACGGATGCGCAGGGATTTGAGGATGTCGAAGCCCACCTTCACCTCTTCCACCGGATCGGCGGCCAGGGAGATGCGCAGGGTGTCGCCAATCCCTTCGCTCAGCAACATGCCAAGGCCAATGGCGGACTTGACCGCGCCGGCGCGAAAACCGCCCGCTTCCGTGATGCCCAGATGCAGGGGTTGATCGATCTGCTTGGCCAGCAGGCGATAGGCACCGACCGCCAGGAAGACATCGGACGCCTTGACGCTCACCTTGAAGTTCTGGAAGTCGAGGCGATCCAGGTAATCCACGTGGCGCATGGCGGACTCCAGCAGCGCCTCTGGGGTCGGCTCGCCGTATTTCTCCTGGAGATCACGCTCAAGGGAACCGCCGTTGACGCCGATGCGGATGGGGATGTTGTAGTGACGGGCGCAATCCACCACCGCACGCACCCGCTCCTCGTTGCCGATGTTGCCCGGGTTGATGCGCAGGCAATCGGCCCCGTATTCGGCCACTTTGAGGGCGATGCGGTAGTCGAAGTGGATGTCGGCCACGATGGGGATGCGGGTCTGCTGCTTGATGAGCTTGAACGCTTCCGCCGCCTCCATGGTGGGGACGGAGACCCGGACGATGTCGGCGCCGACCCGCTCGATCCGCTGGATCTGCTCGACGGTAGCGGCCACGTCCGTGGTCTTGGTGTTGGTCATGGTCTGTACCGTGATGGGGGCATCGCCCCCAACCGGCACGTTGCCGACCATGATCTGTCTGGATTTGCGACGAACGATGGGTGATTCGTGTGCGGGCTTTTCGTGAACAGACATGGCGGACTGATTACTCCTGCGGCAGTGAGAAGCGGGCAGTCCGGCCGTTGTTGTAACGGCTCATGTCGAAGGACTTGCCCTGATATTCGAGATTGACCGCCATGGGCGCGCCAATGATGAATCTGAGTGGCTCGGGTCCTTCCAGTACCAGTTCGTCGTTCGCCTTCTTCAGACCGCTGAACAGGGTCTTGCCGTTGGCATCCTTGACGTCCAGCCAGCAATCGGCGGTGAAGCTCATCTTGAGCTGGGGCGCCTTGGCGGGCTCGGTGGTCGTGCTCTCGGCAGTCGAGACCGCGCCGGAAACGTCCGTCGGGACGGCTGCGCTGGCATCCGTAGCGACCACAGGCAGGGTCGCGGTGGCACCGCTCACCACAACCTGGGTGGACACGGCATCGGACGCTGCGGGCAGCACGGGCTCGGCGACCTCCACGGCGGGGGCAACATTCGCTTCCGGCGTATTGACGGTCGCGCTCATCTCGGTCGCCGCCAAGGCGTCGTCACCGGCAGAGCGGCGCGCCGTGCTCTGCCACCACCAGGCGACGGAGAGCCCGATCAGCACCAGAATCACCAACCAGGTCACCACCTTGAGCCGGCTGTCATTGGCCTGCTGGCGGGAGCGACGGGAGAAGCTCTGCATGTCGATGTTGTCGGGGGGAGTCAGTCCCAGCTTTTCGTAGGCGGCGAGGATGGTCTCCTCGGGGATGCCCACGAGCTTGGCATAGGCCCGCAGATAGCCACGAATGAAGGTATGGGACGTGTGCTTGTCATAGGTATCCGCTTCGATGGCGGCGATCAGGGTCAGACGAAGGTGAATGCGGGACGCAACCTGTTCCCGGGTCCAGCCGAGCTGTTCACGGGCATTGCGCAGCAGCTGGCCTGGGCCAACTGCCTGGGAGTCGTCTTGGAAATCGTGTGGCTGTTCAGTAGTCATTGGCTAAGTAACGCTTGGCTTGTTGCGAAGTGGGATATTGCCTTACCAGCTCAGTCCCGAATTGGTGAAGTAATGCCGGTTTGTCCATGGCCTGGGCCAGCCGCAGCCGGAGCCAGAGGCTCTCCTCGTTCTCCTCTGCCACGTCGGCAAAGCGCACGAGGTAAGACTGGACATCAGGAAGCTTGCCATCTTTCATGGAAAGCTCGGCCATGTCCAGCAATAACCTAGGATTGCGGGGATTATACCCCAAGGCCAGACGATAATACTCGCCAGCCTTGTCATTTCTGTGATTTTGCATCGAGCAGAGCGCCGCATTCTCGTAGGTATCGGCGATCTTCACGTAATCGGGCTGGCTGACGGCCTGCAAGAACGCCTTTTCCGCTTCGTCGAAGCGGCCACGGTTGCAGAGGAAGGCGCCATAGTTGTTCATCGCGTCAGCATTGGACGGATCCATGGCCAGCGCTTTCTTGTAGCTCGCCTCGGCGGCCTTGAAATCCGACACCTGCTGATAGAAATAGGCAAAACCGATGTAGACCTGAGGATTGTTGGGATCGTACTGAAGGGCGCGGTCGAGATTGAATTTGGCCTGCTCGGCATTGCCCTGGCGCAGATACTGGATACCCAGATCGAGACGAGTCTGGGCGGCGGCCTTGAGGTCGGGACCCACTTCACGCTGGGTCGAATTCTGGCCAGCGTAAGTGGTCTCTGTGACACAGCCTGGCAGCGCACAGAGCGCTGCCACTACGATCAATGTACGGATATCCATTTCCTGTCTATACAATGGCTTAGGAGTTAAACCATTTTGACGGAAATCCCATCCTGTTGCATCCGATTTTTCATGGTGCGCTTGGTGCGGTCGATCACCTCCCCCACCAACTGCCCACAGGCGGCGTCAATGTCGTCACCACGGGTTTTGCGCACGATGACGGTCAGGCCGTATTCCATCAGCACCTTGGAGAAACGGTCGATACGGCTGTTGCTCGGCTTGCCAAACGGGTTGCCCGGGAAGGGGTTGAACGGGATCAGGTTGATCTTGCAAGGGGTTTCCTTGAGGACCTTGGCCAGCTCATGGGCATGCTGCATGTCGTCGTTGATGTGGTCGAGCAGCACATACTCCACGGTCACCCGGCCTCCGTTGGCGTTGGACTTGGCCAGATAGCGACGTACCCCGGCAAGGAAGGCTTCGATGTTGTACTTGTCGTTGATCGGCATGATCTCGGAGCGAAGCGCATCGTTCGGCGCATGCAGGGAGATGGCCAGGGCAACATCGATCTGGTCGCCCAGCATGTCCAGCGCCGGCACCACACCGGAGGTGGAGAGAGTGACGCGGCGCTTGGAGATGCTGAAGCCGAAGTCATCCATCATCAGCTTCATGGCCGGTACCACGTTGGCGAGGTTGAGCAGCGGCTCACCCATGCCCATCATCACCACGTTGGTGATGGGGCGCTTGCCACCCACCACTTTGGCGGCACGCCACACCTGGCCGATGATCTCGGAGACTTTCAGGTTGCGGTTGAACCCTTGCTGGGCGGTGGAGCAAAAGGTGCACGCCAGGGCGCAGCCCACCTGGGAGGAGACGCACAGGGTAGCGCGGTCCGCTTCCGGAATGTAGACGGTCTCCACCTCCTGATCGCCCACCTGCAGCGCCCATTTGATGGTGCCATCGGCGGAGCGCTGTTCACGGCTGATCTCGGGGGCACGGATCTCGGCAATCGCCTTGAGCCGCTCGCGCAGCGCCTTGTTGACGTTGCTCATCTGATCGAAATCATCACAACCGAAGTGATAGATCCACTTCATTATCTGATCTGCCCGGAACGGCTTCTCGCCCAACTCGACGAAGAAGGCACGCATGGCATCCCGGTCGAGATCCAGCAGGTTGGTTTTTGTTTCGCTCATCAGGGGCCTCAGCTCACACACTTCATAAATTATCGGCTGACCTACGTCAGGGGGCGGCATTGTACAAATAATGGGTCTGGCTTTCCACCTGGAGAATAAGTGGATATTGGCAGGATGACCAAAAAACAAAAGGGAGCCGAAGCTCCCTTGGTCACCAGCAGACAACATCAGCCGCGCGGGCAGATCTCGTCGTCGGAGAAGAAGTAGGCAATTTCACGGGCGGCAGAGGCCGGGGCATCGGAGCCGTGGACGGCGTTGCGATCGATGCTCTCGGCGTAGCAGGCGCGCAGGGTGCCGGCCAGGGCCTCTTTCGGGTTGGTGGCGCCCATGATTTCACGGTGACGACGGATGGCGTCTTCACCTTCCAGCACCTGTACCATGACGGGGCCAGAGGTCATGAAGCCGACCAGACCATCATAAAACGGCTTGCCCTGGTGCTCGGCGTAGAAACCGGCGGCCTGTTCGCTGGTCAGGTGCAGCATCTTGGCAGCAACCACTTTCAGTCCGGCGCTTTCGAAGCGGCTGTAAATGGCACCAATCAGGTTCTTGCTGACCGCATCCGGCTTGACGATGGAGAAGGTACGTTCGATAGCCATTGAGTTCTTTCCTTAACTACAGAGTTTTATTGTAGGAATCCATGTTCGGCGGCGATTATACGTAAACAAAAAACGAAATAACACACAAAAAATCAACTTTTTGTTAAACAAAAGAATCCTTGAAACAACATGGTGACTCATCTTGTGCCAGGGTAGAGAGAAAAAATGTGCGCTTGCGCACGATCGGCATGCTAATGCCTCAAAACCGTATCAATTGCTCAGCAAAGCAGCACTGGAAAGGGCCCCCTGAGGTGCCCTTGTGATGCCGTTCACTGACTCAGCGCGCCTCCGCCATCAGGGTATGGGCGATGGTGCGCATCCCCAGGGTATTGGCCCCGGGCGCCCACAGACTGTCGCCGTTCTCGCTGAAGCAGGCGGCGAGATCGACATGCAGCCAGCCTCTTCCCTCATCAGGGACAAAGCGGGAGAGGAAGCCTGCCGCATTGGAGGCTCCCCCCGGTCCGCCGCCCGGCACGGGGCGGCTGTTGGCGGTGTCGGCATAGTGGGACGGGCACTGCTGGCGATGCCAGGGCTCCAGCGGCAGCGGCCATGCTGGCTCCTGCTCCGCATCCGAATAGGCCATGGCGCGGCTCACCAGCCCCTTGTCCAGTCCAAACAGGGCGTTGTAACGCCCCCCCAGCGCCATCACGGCCGCCCCGGTGAGGGTGGCGGCGTCGATGATGAGCGGCGCACCAGACTCGCCGGCCAGTTGCAAGCCGTCGGCCAGGATCAGACGCCCTTCGGCGTCGGTATTGACCACCTCCACCGTGGTGCCGTTCTTGTAGGTGAGGATGTCACCCAGCTTGTAGGCATGGCCGGATACCAGGTTCTCGGCGCAGCAGAGGATGAGCTTCACCCGCTTGTCGAGGCCACGCAGAATGGCCAGCGCCAGCGCGCCGGTGACGATGGCGGCACCGCCCATGTCGTGTTTCATGGTCAGCATGCCCTGGGAGGTTTTCATGGAGTAGCCGCCGGAATCGAAGGTGATCCCCTTGCCCACCAGGGCGGCCGCTACCGGCGCCTTGGGATCCTTGCCCGGATTGAAATCCAGCTCCAGCATCACGGGCTCGCGGTCACTGCCACGACCCACTTGATAGAGACCGACCCAGCCCGCCTGTTGCAGCGCCTCTCCCTTGAGGATGCGATGGCTGATCCGGTCCGGTGCCAGCTCGGTGAGGAAGGCGGCGGCTTCGACCGCCAGCTCCAGCGGCCCCAGCTGCTCCGGGGTGGCGTTGGTCATCTCCCGCACCCAGCGCCCGCACAGCCAGCGAGCCTCCAGCTCCTCCCTGTCCTCCTCGGACGAAGTGGCCCACTGCAACCCCACTTCCGCCTTGGGCGTCTGCAGCCCCTGGGCAAAGGCCCACTGCTGCTCGCGCTCCCAGTGGCCAGCCAGGACAACCTGCTGGATCCCCTGGCTACACAGGCGCCGCGCCGCCTGCTGGATATCCAGCAAGGGAGTGGCGCTCACCAGATGGATCACCATGCCGTCGGCACGGTGGGAGAGCAGCGCCCCCTCCCCCCACTCGGCCGGTGCAAACTCTCGGCTCAACCAGACGTTCATGCGCACACCTCCTGCAGCCAGCGGGCAATCGTGCGAAGACCATGGCCCTTGGCCCCGGTCGCCCAGAGCTCATTGCCCGACTTCTGATAGGAAGCGGCCAGGTCCAGGTGCACCCAGCCCTTGCCTTCGTCACGGACGAAGCGCGACAGGAACGCCGCTGCCGTGGTGGCGCCGGCAGTACCTTCTGCGGACGCCACATTACCCAGCTCGGCAAAGGCCGAGGTGAGCTGGCCTGCGTGCCAGGGTTCGAGCGGCAGCGGCCAGGCCTTCTCGTTTTCAGCGTTGGCGGCAGCCAGCGCGCGCACCTGCTCCGCCTCATCGAGGGCAAACACGGCATTGTAGTCGCGGCCCAGCGCGGTCTTGGCGGCGCCGGTCAGGGTAGCAGCGTCGAGGATGTAGGCAGCCCCGCTTTCGCTGGCGGCCAGCAGGCCGTCTGCCAGCACCAGGCGACCTTCCGCGTCGGTATTCTGGATCTCGACCGAGATGCCGTTGCGATAAGTGAGGATGTCGCCGAGCTTGAAGGCGTGGCCGGAGACCAGGTTCTCGGCGCAGCAGAGGATGAGCTTGACCCGCTTGTTCAGGCCACGGCTGATGGCCAGCGCCAGGGCGCCGGTCACCATGGCGGCGCCGCCCATGTCGGACTTCATCGGCAGCATGTTGTCGGAGGACTTCATGGAGTAGCCGCCGGAATCGAAGGTGATCCCCTTGCCCACCAGCGCCGCGACCACAGGGGCGTTGGCATCCCCGGTCGGGTTGTAGTCGAGCTCCAGCAGCACCGGCTCGCGCTCGCTGCCACGGCCCACCGACCAGACCCCGATATGACCCGATTCACGCAAGGCTTCGCCAGCGGTGATGCGGGCGGTCACCTTGTCACCGCCGAGGCTGCGAATGAGCAGCAGAGCGGACTCCGCCAGGCTCATGGGGTAGATGGCTTCCGGGCAGCCGTTGGTCACCTCGCGCACCCAGCGGGTCGCTTTGAGCAAAGCAGCCAGCTCGGCAGCCTCCTGATCGCTCTGCTCGCCGAAATCGAGCTCGCGATCCCCCTTGGCGGCATAGAAGCCCTGGGCAAAGGCGTAGCGACGCTCCCCATTCCAGCCCTCACCCACCAGTTTGACGCGCTTGATGCCGCTCGACTCGAGGCGTCTGGCCCCGCGCTGGATGGCGCGCAGCGCCTCCTTCTCCTGGCCAGCGGCCAGATGGAGATGGGCCTCGTCGCCGTTGAAACTGAGCAGGGCACCCTCGCCCCAGTGGGCGGCGGCAGCCTGGGACGACAACCTTACGTTCATCATGTCAGCCATGTTCTCTTGCTTCCTTTTTATTGGCACTTTCATCAACGAATAGGGAAATCACGGGCACAAAAAAGGCCGCTCCCTCAAGGGTCACGGCCTTCACCATATCATTACTGCACCATGAGATGCTGCACGCGCAATTCACTCATGTGTAATTAAGGGGTCATCAGTGGCGCTCGGACGCCAGATTCAGGGTGTACTTGGGCAGTTCCACCACCAGATCCTCATCCGCCAGTCTGGCCTGGCAGCTGAGACGGGATTCCGGCTCCAGCCCCCACGCCTTGTCCAGCATGTCGTCTTCCAGCTCGTCGCTCGGCTCGAGGGAGTCGAACCCTTCCCGCACCACGCAATGGCAGGTAGTACAAGCACAGGACTTCTCGCAAGCGTGCTCGATCTCGATGCCGTTGCGCAGCGCGATATCCAGAATGGTTTCACCGGTCGCACCTTCGAGGGCCGCGCCGTCCGGACAGAGCTCGGGATGGGGCAGAATAATCAGTTTTGGCATATCACACCTTGTTGACGTTTTGTCCGGTCAGTACCTTGCGGATGGAGGCATCCATCCGGCGGGCTGCAAATTCGCCACTGGCAGCGTCCGCCGCCTCGATGGCCTCTTTGATCTGATTGGTGGTGCCCGTGCTGCGCATAGTCAGCAGATGGGCGATGGCGGCATCCAGCTCGGCCCGCTCGGTGGGGCTCAGCAACGCCTCGCCATCGGCGGCCAGGGCGGCGTTGAGGCTCTCAACCACCCGGTCGGCCTCGACCTGCTGCTCCGCCAGCATGCGGGCGTCCATGTCCTGCTGGGCATTGGCGATGGAGGCGCTCAGCATGTTGAGGATGTCATCCTCACCCAGCCCGTAGGAGGGCTTGACCTGGATCTCGGCCTGCACGCCGGAGGATTTCTCCATGGCGCTGACCGACAGCAGACCGTCCGCATCCACCTGGAAGGTGACGCGAATATGGGCGGCGCCGGCCGCCATGGGCGGAATGCCGGTCAGGGTGAAGCGGGCCAGGGAGCGGCAATCCGCCACCAGCTCGCGCTCCCCCTGCACCACGTGGATCGCCATCGCGGTCTGGCCATCCTTGAAGGTGGTGAACTCCTGGGCGCGGGCCACCGGAATGGTGGTATTGCGCGGGATCACCTTCTCGGCAAGGCCGCCCATGGTCTCTAACCCTAAGGAAAGCGGGATGACGTCCAGCAGCAGCATCTCGGCATCAGGCTTGTTGCCCACCAGGATGTCGGCCTGGATGGCGGCACCGATGGCCACCACCTTGTCGGGGTCGATGCTGGTCAATGGCGTGCGGCCGAAGAACTCGCCCACCCGCTCGCGCACCAGCGGCACCCGGGTCGAGCCGCCGACCATCACCACTTCCAGTACCTCTTCCTGCTCGAGACCCGCATCGCGCAGGGCGCGCCGACAGGCCTGCAGGGTGCGTTTGACCAGGGGCTGGATCAGCTCGTCAAACTGGCTGCGGGTGACGGTACCCTGCCAGCCGGCAAAGGCGCAGACAACGGCATCGGCATCGGTGAGGCCGTGCTTGATGCTGGCCGCCGCATCCAGCAACTCGCGCTGGGTACGGGCATCGAGCTGACCGGACAACCCGGCTTGCTCTTTGAGCCAGTCCGCCAGCAGATGGTCGAAATCGTCACCACCGAGTGCCGAGTCGCCACCGGTGGCCATCACCTCAAACACCCCGCGATGCAGGCGCAGGATGGAGATATCGAAGGTTCCGCCACCCAGGTCATAGACGGCGATCACCCCTTCCTGGCCTGAGTCGAGGCCATAGGCGATGGCGGCCGCCGTGGGTTCGTTGAGCAACCGCAGTACGTGCAGACCGGCCAGTCTGGCCGCGTCCTTGGTACCCTGACGCTGGGCATCGTCAAAATAGGCGGGCACCGTGATGACCACGCCGTCGAGATCTCCCCCGAGGGACGCGGCACCGCGCTCGGCCAGTTTTTTCAGGATCTCGGCCGAGACCTGCACCGGATTGACCAGCCCCTGGCGGGTCCGCAACTGGGGCATGCCCGTCTCGGTAGCCACGAACTCGTAAGGCTGCTGGCGGGTATCGATGTCGGCCAGCGCCTTGCCCATCATCCGCTTGACCGAGACGATGGTGTTGTGGGGATCGAGGGCCGCCTCACGCTTGGCATCGAAGCCAACCCGGATGGTATCGGCCTGGTAATGGACCACGGAAGGCAGCAGATCACGCCCCTGCTCGTCACAGAGGGTGTCGGCCTGGCCGCTGCGCACGGCGGCGACCAAGGAGTTGGTGGTGCCAAGATCGATGCCGACGGCACGTTTATGCTGGTGAGGTGCGGCGCTCTGGCCTGGCTCGGCAATTTGCAGTAATGCCATGGGTAATCACAATTCCTGCGTTAGAGGGTCAAGACTCGAACAGCGAGTCTTCGAATCGTTCCAGCTCCTCGAGGAGCTTGTCGACAAATTTGAGCTTGCGAACGCAATCCGCCGCCTGCAGATCCTCACCCCTGGTGAGAGAGTCGGTCAGCCGTTGCATCAACGCCTGGTGATCATGCCTGATCTCCTGGCGAAAATCCTTGATGGCCCCCTCAGGGTCGGCATCGCCCTTGAGATCAGCCAGCCGCTCTCGCCACTCCAGCTGTTGCATCAGAAAGGCAGGATCTTGCAGTGTCTGCTGCTCGCCGCGAATATCGGTGCCCCGCAAGGAGAGCAGGTACTCGGCTCGGCGCAAGGGGGCCTTGAGGGTAGTAAACGCATCGTTGATCTGGGCAGCACGCTGCACGGCAGCAAGCTGCTCCCGCTCGGGGGCAGTCGCAAAACGATCGGGATGGAACTGGGTCTGCAGCTGACGATAGGTGTCAGCCAGTTGGCGAGTATCGAGCTCGAAGCCCTCAGCCAGCCCGAACAGCTCGAAATGATTCATCCTTCGTCCTCAGACAATAGCGCTGGGAGTGCAACCACACTCGTCTTGAACTTGAAAGCAGTGGCATGGACTGGCGTCCACACCACTGTGTTGATGAGCAAGGTGTTGATCACAAGAGACTCGCCGCAACAGGGCTCACCCTTGTGGCTGCGAGGCGTTGCAAACATGGGCGATCGGTCAATCGAACCACTTACACGCTGAAGCTTTCGCCACAACCACATTCGCCCTTGGCATTCGGGTTGTTGAACTGGAAGCCCTCGTTGAGGCCTTCCTTCACGAAGTCCAGCTCGGTGCCATCCAGGTGGATCAGGCTCTTGGCATCCACGATGATCTTGACGCCTTTCTGCTCGAACACCTGATCCTCGGCAGCCAGCTCATCCACGAACTCGAGCACATAGGCAAGGCCAGAACAGCCGGTCGTCTTGACGCCGAGGCGCAGGCCGATACCCTTGCCCCGGTTGATCATGAAGGAGGAAACCCGCGCCGCTGCGGCATCTGTCATGGTTATGGCCATACTGCTCTCCGGACCTTAAAGACCTTTCTTCTGCTTGTAATCGGCGATGGCGGCCTTGATGGCATCCTCCGCCAGAATGGAGCAGTGGATCTTCACCGGCGGCAGCGCCAGCTCTTCGGCGATGTCGGTGTTCTTGATACCGGCCGCTTCGTCCAGGGTCTTGCCCTTGACCCACTCGGTCACCAGGGAGCTGGAGGCGATGGCGGAACCACAGCCGTAGGTCTTGAACTTGGCATCTTCGATGATGCCATCGTCGCTGATCTTCAGTTGCAGCTTCATGACGTCACCACAGGCCGGTGCACCGACCATGCCGGTGGCGACGCTGGGATCGTTCTTGTCAAAACCACCGACGTTGCGGGGATTCTCGTAGTGGTCGATTACTTTTTCACTGTAAGCCATATCTAACTCCTGCTAATTCCGTTGTTCACCAGACCCTTGCCATGCTGGCAAGGATCAGTGATGTGCCCATTCGACCGTGTTCAGATCGACGCCATCCTTGAACATCTCCCACAGGGGGGACATCTCGCGCAGACGACCGATGGAGTCGCAGATGAGCTTGATTGCGTAGTCGATCTCTTCTTCGGTGGTGAAGCGACCGATGCTGAAACGGATGGAGCTGTGTGCCAGCTCGTCGTTCAGACCCAGGGCGCGCAGCACGTAGGAAGGTTCCAGGCTGGCCGAGGTACAGGCAGAACCGGAAGAGACCGCCAGATCCTTCAGTGCCATGATGAGGGACTCCCCTTCCACATAGGCGAAGCTGACGTTCAGGTTACCCGGTACACGCTGATCCAGATCCCCGTTGATATAGACTTCTTCGATGTTCTTGATGCCATCCCACAGACGCTGGCGCAGGGCCATGATGTGCTGGCTCTCGCTCGCCATCTCTTCCTTGGCGATGCGGAAGGCTTCCCCCATGCCGACGATCTGGTGGGTTGCCAGGGTACCGGAGCGCATGCCGCGCTCGTGGCCACCGCCGTGCATTTGGGCTTCCAGACGAACACGGGGCTTGCGGCGCACATACAGGGCGCCAATGCCTTTCGGGCCGTATACCTTGTGGGCGGACATGGAGAGCAGATCAACCTTGAGCGCTTCCACGTCGACCGGGATCTTGCCCACGCTCTGGACGGCGTCCACGTGCAGCAGGATCTTGCGGGAACGGCACAGCTCGCCGATGGCAGCAATGTCTTGCACCACCCCGATCTCGTTGTTGGCGTGCATGATGCTGACCAGGATGGTGTCATCACGCAGGGCGCCTTCGATCTGCTCTAGAGTGAACAGGCCATTGGGCATGGGCTCGAGGTAGGTCACCTCATAGCCTTCCCGCTCAAGTTGGCGGCAGGTATCCAGCACGGCTTTGTGCTCGGTCTTGGAGGTGACGATGTGCTTGCCCTTGCCGGCGTAGAAATGGGCGATGCCCTTGATGGCCAGGTTGTTGGACTCGGTCGCACCGGAGGTAAAGACGATCTCGCGCGGGTCCGCGCCGATCAGCTCTGCCACTTGATTACGGGCCAGATCCACCGCCTCTTCGGCCTGCCAGCCGAAACGGTGGGAACGGGAGGCTGGGTTGCCGAACAGGCCGTCCATGGTGAGGCACTGCATCATTTTTTCTGCGACACGCGGGTCCACCGGACAGGTTGCCGAATAATCAAGGTAAATAGGCAGTTTCATCTTTTTCTCCGTTACGACGGGGTCACACAGCGACTCGTCGTGGAAAGCACGTTTATAGTTGGACTTTCAAGCTCACATCACCGCGTTCGGCCCGATCAACCAGGGACAACACGGTCTTCATTTGTTCATCTTGCTTGCCGGCGATACGGCGCACATCGGCCTGACCAACCAGCTCGGCCAGGGTGATATCCCCCAAGAAGCTGGAGATGCGCTCGCTCAGATCCCGCCACAAAGAGTGGGTCAGGCACTGGGTACCACCGTGGCAGCCCCCTTTGCCGAGGCACTTGGTCGCATCGACCGATTCATCGACCGCGGTGATCACCTGACCGACCGAGATCTCGCCAGGGGCCAGACCGAGGCGATAGCCGCCACCGGGACCACGTACGCTGCTCACCAGACCATGCTTGCGCAGACGGGCAAACAGTTGTTCCAGATAGGACAAGGAGATGCCCTGGCGCTCTGAAATATCAGCCAGGGGCACAGGCCCCTGCTCTGCATGCAACGCCACGTCGAGCATGGCTGTCACCGCGTAACGTCCTTTTGAGGTCAGTCTCATATGCCTTACCGTTTGCGAACCAATCAATATGTGGCATATGGTCACATACCCGACTAAATCAGTCAAGTATATGCTTGAGTAAATCAGTCGGGATTAATCCTGTGCCCTGGACTTCTGGACAGAGGTGAGAATGCCCCGCAGGATGTTCAACTCCACCGCTTCGGGTCTGGCCCGATTGAACAGACGACGCAGTTTGCTCATCACATGGCCTGGATGGTCATCGGCAATGAACCCCGTCTTTTGCAGCGTCTGCTCCAGATGCTGATAAAACCCTTCCAGTTGCTGGGCGCTGGGGTACTCGACCCGCTCATCCTCCGGGGCCGAATGCTCCTGGTTCTGTACTTCCAGCCAGCGCATCCGCACCTCGTAACAAAGGGTCTGCACTGCCATGGCCAGATTGAGGGAGCTGTATTCTGGATTGGCGGGAATGGCCACATGGAAGTGGCATTTTTGCAGTTCGTCATTGGTGAGGCCGGCGCGTTCACGGCCAAACACCAGCGCGACCGGGTGCTCCATGCCCTCGGCAACCAGCTTCTCGCCCGCTTCACGGGGATCCAGCATGGGCCAGCTCAAGGTCCGGGAACGGGCACTGGTGCCGATGACCAGACCACAGTCGGCAATGGCCTCGTCCAGGGTCGGCACGATTCGGGCGCGAGCCAGGATATCGCTGGCCCCCGCCGCCAGGGCGACGGCCTCCTCATCAGGCTGGGCCTGGGGATCGACCAGCACCAGTTGAGTCAGCCCCATGGTCTTCATGGCCCGCGCCGCGGATCCCATGTTGCCGGTGTGAGAGGTGTTTACCAACACGATACGAATCTGATCCAACATGCCCAGTCAATCTTCAGTCAAAAATGGCGCGCAATTGTAACATAACCAATCGCTATTTTGGCACCGCTTCCGACCAGGCATTTCTGCACAAACAGGCAGATGATACATCCCCACCCTGCGTGGTCACGCTGACAGTGGGGTACTGCGGCTCAAGTTCACCTGTTCCGCAGCACTCGGGCAAGAAAACGGCTCAGCTCATTGTCGCGGCAGTGGGCACGTGCGTCTCGCGGGCCCGCTCGATAAAGGTCGCCAGATCCATCAAGGGGTATTTCATCAATCCCAGCCCGTCCAGATCCAGGCTGTCCATCAGATTTTTCACCTCCAGGCCCAACTCGGTATCCCCCTCTATCTTCAGCCGGCGCTGGAAGAAGAGGGAATCCGGGTCTTCACGGCGCCCGGCGATCAGAACAAGATCCTGGCTATTGCCGCTGAAACAGACATCGGCGTGCTCACACTTCCTTGCCACCACCAGTTTTCCCTCCCGCTCGCTGATAAACCAGCATAGCCCCAGATCGCTGACTTCCACTTTCAGCCACTTGCCCGCAAGAAACGCAAATTCCCCCTCTTCGATGGCCTCCCGGAACACCCTGCCCAGCAGGGCCTCCATCAGGTTTTGTTGCAGCGGGAAGGGCACCAGCTTGAGGGGGTGGCGCAAGAGACGGGGTGCCTGTTCGACCAGGCGACGTTGCAGATGTTGAAACACGATAAACTCCCAGTTTTTTGCGCATTCAAGCACAGCCCCTTCGGCAAGATCCTGTTGAAAATCAAACTTGTGTCCACTTACCTCAAGAAGGGTAAAGCCACCTAAAGCTGCCTCAGGTCAAAAAGCGGGAGGGCAAGCATGAATACAATCGGGCCACTTTGCATTTTTGCCCTCTCGGAGCGTACCCGATGGAATTACTCTGCCCGGCAGGCAGCCTGCCGGCACTGAAGACAGCCGTGGATAACGGGGCCGATGCGGTCTACATCGGCTTCAAGGATGACACCAACGCCCGCCATTTCGCCGGGCTCAACTTCACCGACAGCAAGCTGGAAAGAGCGGTTGACTATGTCCACCAGCATGGCCGCAAGCTGCACATCGCCATCAATACCTTTGCCCACCCGGGCTCCGATGCCCGTTGGAAGCAGGCCGTGGACAAAGGGGTGGCGCTCGGTGCCGATGCCCTGATCATCGCCGATCTCGCCGTGCTCGATTATGCCAGCCGCCGCCATCCCGACATGGAGCTGCATGTCTCGGTCCAGGCCAGCGCCACCAACGCCGCTGCCATCCGCTTCTACCAGCAGCACTTCAACGTCGGCCGGGTGGTGCTGCCGAGGGTGCTCTCCATGCATCAGGTCAGGCAGCTGGCCCGCGAGACCGACGTCGGCCTTGAGGTGTTCGCCTTCGGCAGCCTCTGCATCATGGCGGAGGGGCGCTGCTACCTCTCCTCCTACATGACCGGCGAGAGCCCCAACACCGTCGGCGCCTGCTCACCGGCCAAGTTCGTACGCTGGGAGGAGACCCCGAGCGGCCTCGAATCCCGCCTCAACGAGGTGCTGATCGATCGTTACGGCCCGGGGGAAAATGCCGGCTACCCGACCCTGTGCAAGGGCCGCTTCGAGGTGGATGGCCAGACCTATCACGCGCTGGAGGAGCCCACCAGCCTCAACACCCTCGGCCTGTTGCCCGAGCTGTTCCAGACCGGCATCCAGTCGGTCAAGATCGAGGGGCGCCAGCGCAGCCCCGCCTATGTGGAGCAGGTGACCCGGGTCTGGCGCGCCGCCATCGACGCCTATCAGGCCAACCCCGAGGCCTATCAAGTCAAGGCTGAGTGGGATGCCCAGCTCGCCCGCGTCTCCGAGGGGAGCCAGACCACCCTCGGTGCCTATCATCGCCAGTGGCAATAAGGAGCCCTGTTCATGAAATTCTCTCTCGGCCCCCTGCTCTTCTACTGGCCCAAGGCCGACACCCAGGCCTTCTATCAGGCGGCCGCCGCCAGCCAGGCCGACATCGTCTATCTGGGGGAAACCGTCTGCAGCAAGCGGCGCGAACTGAAAGTGGATGACTGGATTGCCCTCGCCCGTCAGGTGGCGGGCTCCGGCAGGCAGGCGGTGCTCTCCACGCTGGCGCTGATCTCTGCCCCCTCCGAGCTCAAGGAGGTCAAGCGGCTGGTCGACAACGGCGCGCTGATGATCGAGGCCAACGATCTGGGGGCCGTCCAGCTCGCCAGTGAAGCCGGGCTGCCGTTCGTCTGCGGCCCCGCCATCAACGCCTACAACGCCGACGTGCTGCGCATGCTGCTCAAACAGGGAATGCAGCGCTGGGTGATGCCGGTGGAGCTCTCCCGCGACTGGCTGATGCAGCTCAATCAGGATCTGGGCAGGGAGCGCCAGCAGTTCGAGGTGGAGGTGTTCGCCTATGGTCATCTGCCGCTCGCCTACTCGGCACGCTGCTTCACCGCCCGCTCCCTCGACCGGCCCAAGGACAACTGCGAACTGGCCTGCATCCACTACCCCACCGGCCGACTTGCCAGCAGCCGCGAGGGGCAGAAGGTGTTCAACCTCAACGGCATCCAGACTCAGTCCGGTTACTGCTACAACCTGGGCAACGAGCTCAAGGGGATGGAGGGGCTGGTGGATGTGGTGCGCCTCTCGCCCGAAGGCATGGAGACCCTGACGATGCTGGAGCGCTTCAAGGCCAACGAACAGGGGATGGCCCCCCTGCCCCTGCAGCAGGAGCGGGACTGCAACGGTTACTGGCGCCAGATCCCCGGCATGAGCCTGGTGGAGTAGCGGTACAACCCGTGTCACCAGACAGCAAAAAGGCCTCGTCAAGAGGCCTTTTTCATGGGGTTCAAACCCGTTTAGTCACGCTTTGCCGCTCTTGCCCTGGGCTCCGGGTGGCTGGGGCTTGCGCGCCATCAGTTCCAGCTCCAGCAAGGCATAGCGATGCTCGATGAAGTCATAGACGTTGTTGGCCAGCGCCAGCTTGAAGTAGCTGATGGCTTCCTTGCGGTTACCCTTGGCCAGCTCGAACTTGCCGAGGTAGAAGTAGGTCTCGCACAGGCGCTCGGCGAGCTCCCTGTTGTCCTTGACCCCTTTCACCACGTTGCTCATCAACTGGGTGGCATTGATGTCGCCCGTATAGAGGCGCACCAGATCCCAGTTCCAGGCGTCGTCGTCATATTTGTTGAGCCGCTCGCGCATCCGGCTCATGGCCGCCGGTCCGTTGAGCTTCTGCTCGGCCAGATAGAGCCAGATCACCCGATAAGGGTCTTCTGGTTGCGCCTCGTAGAAGCGCTTCATATCCGCCGCGGCAAGCTCGGGGCGATTGCCGTAATAGAGCGCGATTCCCCGGTTGAGATAGGCGTAGTCGTAATCCGGGGCGAGCTCCAGAGCGGAGTCGAACGCCTCATAGGCCTCGTCGTAGTTCTGCTGTTGAACCAGATAGACACCGATGAAGTTGTAGGCCTCGGCAAAATCCGGCTTCTCCCGCAGGGCGCGGTTGAAGTCGAGTCGCGCCAGGGAACGCAAGCCCACCCGGTCAAACACCACGGCACGCTCATAGAAGAGTTCTGCCCGCTGTTCGGTCGTCAATTCCATTTCACTGAGCATCTGCCCGAGTCGCGCCAACGCCAACTCGCTCTGGTAGGAGACCTGCAAGGGGGTCGCCAATACCAGTGAAGCGGGTTGCGGCTTGGGAACTTGAGGCGCTTTTACCTGACTGCTACTGCTGCAACCCCACAAGGGGAGCAACAACAGGATACCCGTGAGGTATCCAATCCCTATCCTGACGTTCAATGAACACTCCGACGCTTACGCTTGACCCCGCATATGGTAAAGATCACGGGGCCGTTTGTCATGTGGCGCAGCCCCTCTCCCTCAAATAAATCAGGATTCGACAGGGTATCCGGCATCGCTCCAGCCGCGAAAGCCTCCATCGACGCTGACGACCCGGGAATAACCCATCTTCTGCAGGTTATCCGCCACCAGGATGGAGCGAAATCCCCCACCACAATAGAGGTAGAGTTCGGTGTCGGGATCCGGATACCGGGTCTCGATGTCACGCTCTATCACCCCGCGCCCGAGATAGGTGGCCCCCGGCAGATGGCCCCTGGCCCACTCGCTCTCTTCGCGCACGTCGATCAGATGAAATGCTCGGCCCTCATCCTGCCAGCGCTTGATCTGGTGCACATCGGTTTCCTGCACCTGCGGGCGGATGACCTCTACCAGGGCCAGAAAACGGGGATTGTGTTGCATGGGCTTGCTCCTTGCTTTGGGTAATGGATGCTGGGTTGTGGGGAGCATCATGACTCACCCCGGCCACAAGAGAAAGAGCGCCTTGCGGCGCCCTTGTCTGTTACGGCAGGATCTCTTGCTGATCCGCGCCCTCTTTTTCCACCTGGGTCGGCAGCATGTGCTCCCGCTTGATCCCGAGGAACATGGCTGAGGCGCTCGCCACATAGATGGAGGAGTAGGTCCCGAAGGCCACCCCGATCACCATGGCGATGGAGAAACCGTGGATCAGAGGCCCGCCTTTGAGCAGCAGCGCCACCACCACCACGAAGGTCAACCCCGAGGTGATGATGGTCCGGCTCAGGGTCTCGGTCATGGAGAGATCCATGATCTCCGCGGTGTCCCCACGGCGTACCTTGCGGAAATTCTCCCGCACCCGGTCGAACACGACGATGGTGTCGTTCAGGGAGTACCCCACCAGCGTCATCAGCGCCGCCAGCACGGTCAGGTCGAACTCGTACTGGAAGTAGGCGAAGATGCCGAGGGTGATGATCACGTCGTGAGCCAGGGAGAGGATGCCCCCCGTGGCCAGACGCCACTCGAAGCGCACCGCCACGTAGATCAGGATACAGATGATGGAGGCCAGCATGGCCAGGGCACCGTCGGTGGCCAGCTCGTCACCCACGGAGGGACCGACGAACTCGACACGCTTGAGCACGGCGCTCTCGTCGACCAGCTTGGCGGCCGCCAGGACCTCGTTGCCCTGCTGCTCGACCTTGACGCCCTCTTGGGGGGCCATGCGCACCAGCACATCACGGCTGGAGCCGAAGAACTGCAGGGTCGCCCCGTCAATCTTCTGCTGATCCAGCGCCTCGTGCATCTTGTCCAGGCTCACCGACTGCTGGAACCCCACCTCGATGGTGGTACCGCCGGTGAAGTCCAGCCCCCAGTTCAGGCCACGATCGTACAGAACGTAGAGGGCGAGCACCGTTACCAGAGCAGAGAGGACCATACCCAGCTTGGCGAAACGCATGAAGGGGATGGGCTTTTCAAAATGTAGAATTTGAAACATGTCTCTTCCTTAGATCGGCAGCTTGTCGATGCGCCGTCCACCCCAGGCCAGGTTGATGATGGCGCGGGATACCGTGATGGCAGTGAACATGGACGCCGTCAGGCCGATCCCGAGGGTCAGGGCGAAGCCCTTGATGGCACCGGTACCGATACCGAACAGGATCACGCAGGTGATGAGCGAGGTGATGTTGGAGTCGGCGATGGTGGAGAAGGCGCGATCAAAGCCCAGGTGAATGGCTTGCTGCACCCCGCGACCATTGCGGATCTCTTCACGAATACGCTCGTAGATCAGCACGTTCGCATCCACCGCCATCCCCAGCGTCAACACGATACCGGCGATGCCCGGCAGGGTCATGGTGGCCCCCGGGATCATCGACATGATACCGACGATGAGCACCAGGTTCATGGTCAGCGCCAGATTGGCCACCCAGCCGAAGGCACGGTAGTAGATCCCCATGAAGAGCACGATCACCAGCATGGCCCAGCCGATGGCTTCCATCCCGCTGTCGATGTTCTGCTGACCCAGGCTCGGGCCTATGGTGCGCTCTTCGACGATCTGGATGGGGGCAATCAGGGCACCGGCACGCAGCAGCAGCGCCAGGTTGTGGGCTTCGTTGGCGTTGTCGATCCCGGTGATGCGGAACTGGCTACCCAGGCGAGACTGGATGGTGGCGACGTTGATCACCTCCTCCTGCTTGCGGAACTTGCGCTTGCCGTCCGGACCAGGCTGCCCCACCGGCTTGTACTCGATGAAGACGGTCGCCATGCCCTTGCCAACGTTGTCCTTGGTAAAGTTGGCCATCTTGTTGCCACCCTGACCATCGAGCTTGATGTTGACCTGGGGACGGCTGTATTCATCGAAACCGGACTGGGCACCCACGATGTGGTCACCGGTCAGGATCACGCGCTTTTGCAGTACCACGGGACGACCGTTGCGATCGTTGTAGACCTTGGAGCTCGGCGGCACGCGGCCTGCGGCAGCGGCCTGGATATCGGCAGCCTCATCGACCATGTGGAACTCCAGGGTCGCGGTGGCCCCCAGGATCTCCTTGGCACGGGCGGTGTCCTGGATCCCCGGCAGCTCGACGATGATACGCTCGCCGCCCTGCTGCTGGACCAACGGCTCGGCCACACCCAGTTCGTTCACCCGGTTGCGGATGATGGTGATGTTCTGCTCGAGGGCATACTTCTTCACCTCTTTGACCTTGGCTTCGCTCAGACTGGCCAGCAGGATGAAGTCATCCCCTTTCTGGTCGGTGGTGAAGACAAGATCCGCATTCTGGCGACGCAGGAAGGAGAGTGCCTTGGCCTGATCGGCCTCGTCACGGAAGACCACCTGCACCTGATCCCCGACCCGGCGTACACCGGAGTAGCGGATCTTCTGGGTGCGCAGCTCGGCGCGGAAATCCTGCACCATCTGTTCCTGCTGCTTGGCCAGCGCTTCGGCCATGTCCACTTCCATCAGGAAGTGCACACCGCCCCGCAGGTCAAGACCGAGCTTCAGGGGCGCCGCGCCGATGGCCTCAAGCCAGGCGGGGGTCGACGGTGCCAGGTTGAGGGCGGTGATGAAATTGTCGCCCAGCTTGTTGGCCACGATGTCGCGCGCCTTGAGCTGGTCTTCGGTGTTGTTGAAACGGATCAGGATGAAGCCGTGCTCGAACGCCGCATGCTTGACCGGGATCTTCGCCTCGTCGAGGGTTTCCTTCACCTGATCGAGGGTTTCTAGTTTGACTTCGGCACCACGGCTGGCAGAGACCTGCAAGGCCGGGTCTTCGCCGTAAAGATTGGGGGCTGCATATAGAAAACCGATGGCGATCACGACGATCACCATCAGGTATTTCCACAGCGGATAGCGATTTAACACGCTGTGCTCCTCGGGAGATTAGAGGGACTGGATAGAACCCTTGGGCAGAACGGCAGAGACGAAGTCACGCTTGATGGTGACCTGGGTCTGATCGTTCAGGGCCAGCACAATGTAGTCGCTGTCGGCGGAAACCTTGGCGATCTTGCCGACCAGGCCACCGGAAGTGAGCACTTCGTCGCCCTTGGAGAGGGAGCTCATCAGATTGCGATGCTCCTTGGCACGCTTGGCCTGGGGACGGTAGATCATGAAGTAGAAGATGAGACCGAACACGGCCAGCATGATGATCATTTCCATGCCACCACCCTGTGCTGCCGGAGCCGCGCCTTCTGCATACGCCTTGGAGATAATGCTCATTTAACAACCTCTTATTGATGTAGATTTGAATACTAACTTATATGTCGTTGTTATTTCACGTCATTTTCAGCCAGTGGAGGCACAGGCTTCCCTTGCCGACGGTAAAACTCAGTTACAAAGTCGTCTAATTTACCCTGCTCGATCGCGTCCCGCAAACCCTGCATCACGCGCTGGTAATAACGCAGGTTGTGGATGGTATTCAGACGGGCACCGAGGATCTCGTTGCACTTGTCCAGATGGTACAGATAGCTACGGGTGTAGTTCTTGCAGGTGTAGCAATCGCAGTCCGCATCCAGGGTGCTGGTGTCTTCCCGGTACTTGGCGTTGCGGATCTTGACCACGCCATCGGTGGTAAAGAGATGACCGTTGCGGGCGTTGCGGGTCGGCATCACGCAGTCGAACATGTCGATACCGCGGCGCACCCCTTCCACCAGATCCTCCGGCTTGCCCACCCCCATCAGGTAGCGCGGCTTGTCGGCCGGAATTTTCGGGCAGACATGGTCAAGGATGCGATGCATGTCCTCTTTGGGCTCACCCACGGCAAGACCGCCGACCGCGTAACCGTCGAAGCCGATCTCAAGGAGACCGTCCAGCGACACATCCCGCAGCGGTTCGTAGACAGAACCCTGGATGATGCCGAACAGGGCGTTCTTGTTGCCGAGTGCATCGAACTTGTCACGGGAACGCTTGGCCCAGCGCAGGGACATCTCCATGGACTTGCGCGCTTCCTCGTAAGTGGCCGGGTACGGGGTGCACTCGTCGAAGATCATCACGATGTCGGAACCCAGATCGTACTGGATCTCCATGGACTTCTCGGGGTCGAGGAAGATCTTCTCGCCGTTGATGGGATGACGGAAGTGCACCCCCTCCTCGGTGATCTTGCGGATGTGCCCCAGACTGAACACCTGGAAACCACCGGAGTCGGTCAGGATGGGCCCCTGCCAGTTCATGAAGTCGTGCAGATCGCCGTGGGCGCGCATCACTTCCTGACCCGGGCGCAGCCAGAGGTGGAAGGTGTTGCCAAGCAGGATCTGGGCACCGGTCTCACGCACCTCTTCCGGTGTCATCCCCTTGACGGTGCCGTAGGTGCCGACCGGCATGAAGGCCGGGGTCTGGACCACGCCACGCTCGAACACCAGTTGACCGCGACGGGCACGCCCATCGGTGGTTTTCAATTCAAATTTCATTGCTACCTCTATTCAGTCAGAGAAACAGTCTGACAACAAAGGGCCCGAGGGGCCCGGTAATATGAAGCCGGCCGGCATACTGACAAGCAGAGCCTGAACGACTTCTGAAGGGCAAGGCTTAACCCTGCACCCGGCGACGGGTGACGAACATGGCGTCCCCGTAGCTGAAGAAACGGTACTGTCCCGCCACGGCGGCCTGATAGGCGGCCATCACGTTGTCATAGCCGGCAAAGGCGCTGACCAGCATGATCAGGGTGGATTCGGGCAGGTGGAAGTTGGTGATCATGGCATCGACCACCTGGAACTCGTAACCGGGGAAGATGAAGATGTCGGTGTCATTGAAGAAGGGCGCCAGCGGCTTGCCCTGGGCCAGGGTCGCCTTGGCCGCACTCTCGAGGGATCGCACCGACGTGGTCCCCACCGCAACCACCCGACCGCCGCGGGCGCGGGTCGCCGCGATGGCATCCACCACCTCCTGGGGCACTTCGGCGTATTCCGAGTGCATGTGGTGATCTTCAATCTTGTCGACGCGCACCGGCTGGAAGGTGCCCGCCCCCACGTGCAGGGTCACGAAGGCCATCTCCACGCCCTTGGCACGGATCTGCTCGAGCAGCGGCTCGTCGAAGTGCAGACCGGCGGTCGGCGCCGCCACGGCACCCGGCTTCTGGTTGTAGACGGTCTGGTAGCGCTCCTTGTCGGCATCCTCGTCGGGACGGTCGATATAGGGAGGCAGCGGCATATGGCCGATGGCATCCAGAATGGTCAGCACAGGGCGCGGGTCCAGGAAGTGGATCTCGAACAGAGCGTCGTGACGGGCACGCATCTCGGCCTCGACGGGCACGCCGTCGGCACCGCCATCCAGAAGGAGGCGGGTACCTGGCTTGGGGGACTTGGACGAGCGGACGTGCGCCAGCACGCTGTGCTCGTCCAGAATGCGCTCCACCAACACCTCCAGCTTGCCGCCGCTGGCCTTCTGGCCAAACATGCGGGCCGGAATGACACGGGTATTGTTGAACACCAGCAGATCGCCGGGGTTGAGCTGGTCAAGCACATCGACAAAATGACCGTGGCGCAGGGCGCCGGTTTGACCATCGAGCTGCAGCAGGCGGCTAGCGGTACGCTCCGCCATGGGATAGCGGGCAATCAGCTCGTCTGGCAGATCAAAATGAAAATCGGATACTTGCATCTTTCACCTCGGGGGAATCGGCGGCTAGTCTAGTTATCCCCCTCTTCCAAGGCAACCCAAAAGACTAAAAACCCAAGGAAGACAAGGGATAGCGGGCCATTTTGTGAGGCTGGGCCCGTTAAAAAACCTTTAAGGTTTTGTATTGACCCCGATCATGTTCTGGCGACGGGGGCTGGGCTAGGGTGGAAGCAGACACACAAGGAGGCCCACCATGATGACCCTCTCCGAGATCATGACTGAACACCCCTTTACCCTGGGTCCGGAAAACAGCGTCAAGCAGGCGATGGAGCTGATGCAGCAGGAGCGGATCCGTCACGTTCCCATCGTCGATGAACACCAGCATCTGCTTGGTCTGGTCACCCTCTCGGACATCCTGGCCACCCGTGAATCCAAGCTGCTGCTGATCAACCCCGAGCGGGAGGCGGAGTTCACCGACAGCGTCCAGCTCGACGAGATCATGACTCGTCAGGTGGCGAGCGTGGATCCCCACGCCGGCATCAAGGAGGCGGCCCTGTATCTGCAGCGCCACAAATATGGCTGTCTGCCGGTACTCAAGGGGCGCAAGCTGGTTGGCATCGTCACCGAGTCGGACTTCATCGCCGTGGCCATCAATCTGCTGGAGCTGATGGAGGAGCAGGAGCCCCCAACCGACTTTTGATCTTAAAATTCTGTAATAAAATTACAATAAAAGCGTTTTAAGCCTAATTTAACGGCTATTTAAGTGAAACACTTTCAATTTGACTGTAAAATTACACCACAAAACTTGCGTTGTGACATTCATCACACTATGATGCCCACTATGCAATGGTTGCCGAAGAGGAGATGAGGATTGTGCACCCGCCATCTTCTCTTCATATGTCTGCAAGTTTGCACACCCCGTAGTTAGTCTTTGCTGTAAAGCATATTTATCGCCATTCCTTGTTTGATGACCCGGCCCTGTCTGTGCGACTGCGCCGGGATTTTTTTATCCCTCTTTTTTCTACTGCGCCGCCTCGTCTGCCCCCTTCTCTGCTCACGCAATGAAAACAAATCCGGCCCAGCCCTTGAAAATGTGACATGCAGGACAGAAATTGAACTTCGACAATGAGTTATCTCCGAAGGCCTGAGATATTCATGTTAGGTACAGTTGTGATGGTCTATCTAATAAATAGATTTATGTGATTCAAAATTGTGGCTTTGACCGATTAGAAAAAGTCACTATGATGACTCCATCGAAAGTTAAGCGCCTCGTCTGGCACGACTCTTCAACACCAGACAGGCATATGTACATCACCAAGGAGCAAATACATGTCTACCTACATCAACACTGAAATCAAGCCGTTCAACGCCACCGCCTACCACAATGGCAAATTCGTTCAGGTGTCTGACGCTGACCTGAAAGGCAAGTGGTCCGTGGTGTTCTTCTACCCGGCTGATTTCACCTTCGTCTGCCCGACCGAGCTGGGCGACCTGGCCGACAACTACGCCGAATTCCAGAAGCTGGGCGTCGAGATCTACGCCGTCTCCACCGACACCCACTTCACCCACAAGGCCTGGCACGACACTTCTGACACCATCCAGAAGATCCAGTACCCGATGATCGGCGACCCCACCGGCACCATCACCCGCAACTTCGGCGTGATGATCGAAGAAGCTGGCCTGGCTGACCGCGGTACCTTCGTCATCGACCCGCAAGGGGTCATCCAGATCGTTGAAATCAACGCTGGCGGCATCGGCCGTGACGCACTGGAACTGCTGCGCAAGGTCAAGGCTGCCCAGTACGTTGCTTCCCACCCGGGTGAAGTGTGCCCGGCCAAGTGGAAAGAAGGCGACGCCACCCTGGCCCCGTCCCTGGATCTGGTAGGCAAAATCTAAGCCTCCCCGCTCTGAAGACCGGCCCGTTCAAGGGCCGGTCTTGTTTACGGCCCTCAGAAAATGCGCCGGTCTGCTGTGTGGACCTCTGTTTTCTGTATCCGGTCATCGTGCCGACCCGCATTCAGCAAGAAGGAATTCGACCATGTTAGATACCAACCTCAAACAACAACTCAACGGTTACTTGCAGTACATCGTCAATCCCATCGAGATCAGCGTGTCCGGCAATGACAGCGACAAATCCGCCGAACTCCTGGCATTGGCCAGCGAGATTGCCGAGATGTCCCCCAAAATTTCCCTGACCGATGGCACCAATACCCGCAAGCCTTCCATGAGCATCGCGCCCCAGGGCCAGGCCCCGCGCGTGCACTTTGCCGGCATTCCCATGGGTCATGAATTCACCTCCCTGGTGCTCGCCCTGCTGCAAAGCGGCGGTCACCCCTCCAAGGCCGATCCGGCCGTGCTGGAGCAGGTGAAGAACCTCAAGGGCGAGTTCCACTTCGAGACCTATATTTCACTCTCCTGCCACAACTGTCCGGACGTGGTACAGGCCCTGAACCTGATGTCCACCCTGAACCCCGGCATCACCCACACCATGATCGACGGTGCCCTGTTCCAGGATGAGGTGAACGAGCGTCAAATCATGGCGGTCCCGAACGTCTACCTGAACGGTCAGCCGTTCAGCCAGGGCCGCATCTCGCTGGAAGAGATCGTTGCCAAACTCGACACCGGCGCTGCCGAGCGCAAGGCGCAAGAGCTGAGCGAAAAAGCGCCTTATGACGTGCTGGTGGTGGGCGGTGGCCCAGCCGGCGCCGCCGCGGCCATCTATGCCGCCCGCAAAGGCATTCGCACCGCCATTGTCGCCGAACGTTTCGGTGGCCAGGTGATGGACACCGTCGGCATCGAGAACTTCATCTCCGTGCCCTACACCGAGGGCCCCAAGCTGGCCGCCAGCCTGGAGCAGCACGTGAAGCAGTACGGCGTGGAAGTGATCACCGAGCAGCGCGCCGCCGCCATCAGCAAGGATGGTTACGTCAACGTGGACCTCGCCTCCGGTGCCACCTTGAAGAGCCGCGCCGTGATCCTGGCGACCGGTGCCCGCTGGCGCGACCTGAACGTGCCGGGTGAACTCGAGTACCGTACCAAGGGTGTGGCCTACTGCCCCCACTGTGACGGCCCCTTCTTCAAGGGCAAGCGCGTGGCGGTGATCGGTGGCGGCAACTCCGGCATCGAGGCTGCCATCGATCTGGCCGGCATCGTCGAGCACGTCACCGTGGTGGAGTTCGCCGATACTCTGCGTGCCGACGATGTGCTGCAGAAGAAGGCCCGTTCCATGGGCAATATCGACATCATCATGAGCGCCCGCACCACCGAAGTGATCGGCGACGGCAGCAAGGTGGTGGGCATGGACTACGAAGATCGCACTACCGGCGAGATCAAGCATCTGGCGGTGGCCGGCATCTTCGTCCAGATCGGTCTGGTGCCGAACACCGAGTTCCTCAAGGGGAGCGAAGTGGCCCTGACCCGCTTTGGCGAAATCGAGATCGACACCAAGGGTGCCACCTCCCTGCCCGGCGTCTATGCCGCAGGGGATGCCACCACGGTACCGTTCAAGCAGATCATCATCTCCATGGGGGCAGGTGCCACCGCCGCCCTGGGTGCGTTTGATTACCTCATTCGCAACCCGGCGCCGGAAGCACAAGCTACCCAGGCCGATGCCGTGACCGCCTGATAACCGCCCAACAAAAAACCGACTCCCTGGAGTCGGTTTTTTTATCCCTGTCGTTGGGTCGCCAGCCTTCAGCGCCCCTGCGGCGCGTCCCTCTCCTGCCCCTCTTCACTCACCGCTCTCTCTTCTGCATCAGGCACGGCATAGCTCGCCGGCACTGCCTCCCCTTCCAGATCCGTTCTTGGCTCCAGCTCCGCCGTCATGGGGGTGTTGGGGGGCACAGGTATGAAAACCTGATGCTCCGTCAGCGGAATGGGGGCTCGCTTACGCCTGCGCCAGCCGAGATAGGCCGACAGCAGCAGACCGCACAGGGCAAAGTAGACGAACAGCCCCTGTGGTCCGAACGTTGCCATGGTAAAGGGGGCCAGCAGCGGACCCGTCATGGCCCCCAGGCTGTAGGCAAGCAGCAACCCCTGGTTTGCCCCCAGCACCTGATCCGGGCGCAGTTCATCGCAGGCATGGCTGAGGCTCAAGGGATAGATGGAGAACGCCATGCCCCCCAGCAGGAAGACAAGAGTCCCCTCGACTGGCTCACGCCAGGGCTCCGGCAGCAGCACCATCAACAACGCGATCAGGGTCAGCAGGGCGCAGAGCAGCAGGATCACCAACCGTCTGTCGTAACGATCAGATGCACGTCCGATAGGATATTGCAGACACATCCCCCCCAGGATCACCAGCGCCATCATGTCCGCCACCTGGGAGAGGGAGGCGCCGCTGTCGGTGAAATAGAGCGGCAACAGCCCATAGATGGACCCGAGGATGAGGCCCGAGGTAAAGCTGCTGCCCATCCCCGCCGGAGTGAGGCGCACCAGCTCCAGCACTCCCACCGGCTGGGGTGCCACCATGGCCGGCGTCGCCACTCGGGAGAGAGCCAGAGGCACCACGGAGAGAGTCGCCGCCATGGCGCACAGGGCGAACGGCGTCAGCACCATGGGGTCCACCTGCTTGAGCAGCTGCTGGCCCAGGGCAAGTGAACCGTACAGCAGGATCATGTAGAGGGACATCAACCGCCCCCGGTTCGCCGGGGTGCTTGAGACCAGCATCCAGGACTCCAGCACCACGAACAGGCCGCCGGTGGCAAACCCCCCGATCAGCCGCAGCGCCGCCCAGGTGACAGGCTCCACCACCATGCCGTGCAGCAGAAACAGAAAACAGAGCAGGGAGGCATAAGCCGCATAGGCCCGGATATGTCCCACCCGGATGATGAGGCGGGCATTGATGAAGGTCCCCAGCACCAGGCCGCCGAAATAGGCAGCCGACACCAGACCGATGGCCTGGGCGGACACCTGCTCGGCGGAGAGACGCACCGTCAGCAGGGTATTGAACAGACCGTGACCCAGAATGAAGATCACCAGACTGGTCAGGGGGGACAGCAACCTTGTCAGTGCCATGGAGCCTCCTCGCAATAAAAGGGTCATGGTAGCCCCTGCCTCCCGCCCCCTTCAACCCGAATGCCCTCCCCCTGCGGGGCTATGCTTGACGGGAACCCCACATGGAGATCCGAAAGATGAGACTCATGCTGTTGTTGGCCGCCCTGCTCTTTTGCGGCAGCGCCCTCGCCTTCCACTGCCCCATGGACATGAAGAAGATAGACGACGCCCTGGCCGCAGGCCCCGCCCTCAGTGCCGAGCAACTGGCCGAGGTGAAGCAGTTGAGGGCGGACGGAGAGACCCTGCACAACGCGGGCAAGCATCAGGAATCGGTCGATACCCTGGCCAAGGCCATGGCCATTCTCAGCATCGATCAGGGCTGATACCGCCCCTTCGCCGCGCGACGGTCTCTTTCGCATCGCCCGGATACAGACCGCCAAAATGAAACAAGGCCCTCGCCATCACTGGCGGGGGCCTTTTCACTGCGGATGTCAGCGCTGAACGGGGCTACACCCGGCCACTGTAGACCAGAGTGCAATAGTTGAAGGCTATCTTGCCGTCAACGGCGTGGCGAGCAAACTCGCGGCGAACGAGCGCTGTCATCTGATCGTGGGCCGGCGTGCCCGCCACAGGCGCATAGGAGGAGGAGTTGAGCCGTCCAAGCACCCCGTCAAGATCGAACAGCTGGCTGTTCTCGAAGCGATCGAGCCGGTACTCCCCGGTGAAGAAGGCGCGAAAATCCGCCTCACCGAGGTTGCGATGATTGACCTCCTCGTAATCCCCCGAGTAGGCGTGCAGCCCCTCTTCATAGGCCTTGAGAAACGGGGTGTTCGTCAGCCTGTCATTCCAGATGAGGGCGACCTGGCCACCGGGCTTGAGCAGCCGCTGGCACTCCTGCCGAAAAGCCGCGCGATCGAACCAGTGAAACGCCTGGGCGACCGTCACCAGATCCATCGCCCCCGTGGGCAGGCCCGTGGCTTCCGCACTGCCGTGCAGCCAGCCGATGTTCCCCACCTGGGCAAGCAGCCGTTTGGCGGCAGCCCGCATATCGTCATTGGGCTCCACCGCCCAGACCCGCGCGACCCGGGGGGCCAGCAGGGCGGTCAGGATGCCGGTGCCCGCGCCGATGTCCGCCACCTGGGCCTCTGGCCCCATGGCCAGCTCCCTTGCCAGAAAATCCAGCATGGCGGCGGGATAACCGGGTCGATATTTCACATAGGCCTCGACCCGGGTCGAGAATCGCTGGGTACTGTCCATGGCAGACTCCTCTCTTGATGCGGCCTTCATGCCGGCTCCCGGCCTGGTGACCAGGATCCCCATGCCACTACACTTGACCCCATCATGCAAGCCCCAAGCGGGTGGCAAACGGCGTACAGGCTGGCTTGCCACCCAGCGAAGCAGCAGGCGCTGCGGGCGGCAGGATACCCATCGGGGCGCCCGCTCACGGGCGTCGAAGGACAAACACCAGGATGGAGCTGCGACACAATGAGACCAGTCAAGAACAGGATTTGCCTCTGGTATGACGGGGATGCCGAGGAGGCGGCACGGTTTTACGCCAGCCTCTTCCCCGACTCCGCCGTCGGTGCCGTACACCGGGCCCCGGCCGACTATCCCGCCGGCAAGAAAGGGGACGTGCTGACGGTCGAGTTCAGGGTGATGGGGATCCCCTGCCTCGGCCTCAACGGCGGGCCCGGGGTCCGCCACAACTGGGCGTTCTCGTTTCAGGTGGCCACCCAGGACCAGGCCGAGACGGATCGCTACTGGCACGCCATCATCGACCATGGCGGTCAGGCGAGCGAGTGCGGCTGGTGTCAGGACAAGTGGGGCATCTCCTGGCAGATCACCCCTCAGGTCCTCATCGAGGCGATAAGCGATCCCGACCCCGAGGCAGCGAGACGCGCCTTCGAGGCCATGATGCAGATGGACAAGATTGACATTGCCACCATCGAGGCGGCGCGCCAGGGCGAGTAGCCCGTTCGCACGGGCGCCGCACACAACAAGGCCACCCCTGGGGGTGGCCTTGTGCATATTGGCTGTCAGCTCTTCACGGCGCCGCGATTACTTGGCGTAATCCTCGGTGGGTACGCAGGAGCAGAACAGATTGCGATCGCCATAGACGTCGTCGATACGGTTGACCGACGGCCAAAGCTTGCTGGCGCGCACCGCGTCGGATGGGAAGACCGCCTCGGCGCGGCTGTAGCCACGGTTCCACTCTGCATCCATCACGTCGTCCTGGGTGTGCGGCGCATGGACCAGGGGGTTGTCGGCAAGGCTCCAGTGACCGTCCTGCACCCGGGCAATCTCGGCGCGGATGGCGGTCATGGCTTCCACGAAGCGATCCAGCTCGCGCTTGGATTCGGATTCGGTCGGCTCGACCATCAGGGTGCCCGCCACCGGGAAGCTCATGGTCGGCGCGTGGAAGCCGTAGTCCATCAACCGCTTGGCCACGTCCATCTCGCTGATGCCACTGGCTTCTTTGAGCGGGCGGATGTCCAGAATGCACTCGTGGGCCACCCGGCCGTTGCGACCTGTATAGAGCACGGGGAAGGACTCGCCGAGCTTCTTGGCCAGGTAGTTGGCGTTGAGGATGGCGACCTGGGTGGATTTCTTGAGCCCCTCGTCCCCCAGCATGGCGATGTACATCCAGCTGATGGGCAAAATGCTGGCCGAACCGAACGGAGCGGCAGACACGGCGCCGTTGTCACGGCTCTCCTTGTCGGTCTTGACCACGGCGTGACCGGCCACAAACGGTGCCAAGTGTTTCTTCACGCCGATGGGGCCCATGCCCGGACCGCCACCGCCATGAGGAATGGCGAAGGTCTTGTGCAGGTTGAGGTGAGAGACGTCCGCGCCGATAAAGCCTGGCGCCGTCAGCCCGACCTGCGCGTTCATGTTGGCGCCGTCGAGGTACACCTGACCACCATACTGGTGAACGATGTCGCACACCTCCTTGATGGTCTCCTCGTACACCCCGTGGGTGGAGGGGTAGGTCACCATCAGGCAGGAGAGCTGGTCTCCGACCTCGGCGGCCTTGGCGCGCAGGTCGTCCAGATCCACGTTGCCAGCCTTGTCACAGGCGGTGACGATGACCTTGAGGCCCGCCATCTGGGCGGAAGCCGGGTTGGTACCGTGGGCAGAGGCCGGGATGAGGCAGACATCGCGATGCCCCTCGCCGCGAGACTCGTGGTACTTCTTGATGGCCAAGAGGCCCGCGTATTCGCCCTGAGCGCCGGAGTTGGGCTGCATGCAGACCGCATCGTAGCCGGTCACCTTCACCAGCCAGTCTTCCAGATCTGCCAGCAGCAGCTGGTAGCCTTGAGTCTGCTTGAGCGGCGCGAAGGGGTGCAGCTTGCCAAATTCAGGCCAGGTCACCGGGATCATCTCGGCGGTGGCGTTGAGCTTCATGGTGCAGGAGCCCAGGGAGATCATGGCGTAGTTCAGGGCCAGATCTTTCGCTTCGAGACGGTGGATGTAGCGCAGCATCTCGGTCTCGGAGTGGTACTTGTTGAATACCTCGTGGGTCAGCACGGCGTCGGTGCGCAGCAGATCCTGCGGGATCGCCTGATGCGTCTGGGCGGCCTGGTCGAGGGCCTCCACATCGAGGCCGTGACCCCCCCCA
Source organism: Aeromonas sp. s1(2024) (assembly GCF_040908005.1). Classification (NCBI taxonomy): domain Bacteria; kingdom Pseudomonadati; phylum Pseudomonadota; class Gammaproteobacteria; order Aeromonadales; family Aeromonadaceae; genus Aeromonas; species Aeromonas sp. s1(2024). Next base: position 62,364 of record NZ_JBFOCW010000005.1, read on the forward strand.
AGGAACAGGTCGAACAGCTCGGCCACATCGCCTCGGGTGGTGGTTTCAGAGAGGGACACACCGACCGCACCGTCCAGATCCGCGCGCAGGTTGATGCCGAGCCCTTCGGCCTTGGCAATGAGTGCAGCTTTGTCCGACGTCAGTACTGTGAGGGTATCGAACCAGCTTCCGTGCTTGAGAGTCACGCCCTTGGCAGTGAGGCCGAGCGCCAGGATGGTGGTCAGACGGTGCACGCGGGAGGCGATGGTTTTCAGCCCCACCGGGCCGTGGTAGACGGCGTAGAAGCTCGCCATGTTGGCCAGCAGCACCTGGGCGGTACAGATGTTGGAGTTGGCCTTCTCGCGGCGGATGTGCTGCTCGCGGGTCTGCATGGCCATGCGCAGGGCGCTCTTGCCACGGGCATCCTTGGAGACGCCGATGATGCGACCCGGCATGGAGCGCTTGTAGGCGTCGCGGGTGGCGAAGAAGGCGGCGTGGGGGCCACCGTAACCCATGGGCACACCGAAGCGCTGGGCACTGCCGAACACCACGTCGGCACCCAGTTCACCCGGGGATTTGAGCAGCAGCAGGGAGAGCATGTCGGTCCCGACGCAGGCCAGCCCCTTCTGGGCCTGGACGGCGGCAATGAGGGAACGCAGATCGGCCACATTGCCGGTGGTCCCCGGGTACTGGAACATGGCACCGAACACCTCTTCGCTCACGGCCTCGCCCGCAGGGCCGACCACCACATCGAAACCGAAGTGGACCGCGCGCTCCTTGACCACGTCGATCACCTGGGGGTGAACGTCGTCGGCCACGAAGAAGAGGTTGGATTTGGATTTGGCCATGCGCTTGGCCAGCGCCATGGCTTCGGCGGCGGCGGTGGCTTCATCGAGCAGGGAGGCGCTCGCCAGATCCATGCCGGTGAGATCCAGGGTGAGCTGCTGGAAGTTGAGCAGGGCTTCGAGACGGCCCTGGGCCAGCTCGGGCTGATAGGGGGTGTAGGCGGTGTACCAGCCCGGGTTTTCCAGCACGTTGCGCAGGATGACGTGGGGCACGTGGGTGTCGTGGTAGCCCATGCCGATGTAGCTCTTGGCGATCTGGTTCTTGGCCGCATAGCCCTTGAGCTTGGCCAGGGCCTCCACTTCGGTCATGGGGGCGCCGATACCAAGCGGCCCCGGACGACGGATGGCGGCGGGGACCGTCTGCTCAATCAGATCGTCCAGGCTCTCGGCACCCACGGTGGCGAGCAGGGCCCGCAGTTCTTCCTCACCCGGGCCGATGTGACGGCGGATGAAATCGGTTTTTTGCTCGAGTTCAAACAGTGACTGGGTCATTTCCCTATTTCCTGGTAATAGGTCCTGGCATGACATCCTGATAACCAAGACCTGATGTTCCTGTAGCCGGTCGATACCGGCTCCACTCATGTTCTGTGTCCGCCGCGGGCAGACGGGGAATGCGGCAAGGGCATCCCGAAGGCGCAAAGGCTGCGCCTTTCCTGCAACCGCCATGGCCGCAGGATGGCAGTCATACAAGTGGGCCCTGCTGTGTTGGCAGGGCCCGGGGGCATTACTCTTCGTCCACCACGTTCTGGTAGCCTTCGGCATCCAGCAGGTTGGCGAGCTCGCCCGCGTCGTCCAGCTTGATGCGGAACAGCCAGCCGGCGCCGTAGGGGTCGGAGTTGACCAGCTCGGGGCTGCCTTCCAGCTCTTCGTTGACGGCCAGGATCTCGCCGCTCACCGGGCTGTAGATGTCGGAGGCGGCCTTGACGGACTCCGCCACGGCGCAATCTTCACCGGCGCTCACCTGCTTGCCCACTTCCGGCAGATCGACGAACACCATGTCCCCCAGCAGATCCTGGGCGTGCTCGGTGATGCCGACCACGGCTTCGCCGTTGGCTTCAACACGGACCCACTCGTGGGAGGTGGCATATTTCAGTTCGCTCGGGATATGGCTCATTTGTGCTTCCTTTATGCTCTTGGATCGCTTCAACAAAAATGGGGCGGCGAAGGTCAACCCTCGCCGCAATCAATGATTACACCAGCGGCTGGCCGTTGCGCACGAAGGCCGGCTTGGTGACTTTCACGGTGACCTGCTTCTTGCGGATCTCCACCTGGGCCTGTTCGCCGATATCGCGGGGCACCCGCGCCAGGGCAATGCTGTAACCCAGGGTGGGCGAGAAGGAGCCGGAGGTGATCACCCCTTCCCGTGTTTCGCCGCTCTCGCTGGTGAAAGTGACCGGCATGCCGGCACGCAGCACGCCCTTTTCTTCCATCACCAGACCCACCAGCTTGGGCTGGTTGCCGGCGGCCTTCTGGGCTTCCAGGGCGGCGCGGCCGATGAATTGGCGGGAGGCAGGCTCCCAGGCCAGGGTCCAGGCCATGTTGGCGGCAAGCGGAGAGATTGACTCGTCCATGTCCTGACCGTAGAGGTTCATGCCCGCTTCCAGGCGCAGGGTATCACGGGCACCCAGGCCGCAAGGGGCCACGCCGTTGTCCAGCAGGGCCTGCCACAGATCGCACGCCTTCTCTTGGGGAACCACAATCTCGTAGCCATCTTCGCCGGTGTAGCCGGTGGTGGCGATGAAGAGATCCCCGGCCTGCACACCGAAGAAGGGCTTCATCCCTTCGACCGCCGCATTCTGCTCGGGGGTGAACACCTTGGCCGCCTTGGCCTTGGCGTGGGGGCCCTGCACCGCGATCATGGCAAGCTCGGGGCGCTCGGTCACGCTCACGGCAAAGTCGATGGCGTGATGGCGGATCCAGGCCAGATCCTTCTCGCGGGTAGCGGAGTTCACCACCAGGCGGTAGAAGGTATCGGTCAGGAAGTAGGTGATGAGGTCATCGATGACGCCGCCTTCCGGATTGAGCATGCCGCTGTAGAGGGCCTTGCCGGGGACGGTGAGTTTGGCCACGTCGTTGGCCAGCAGGTGTTGCAGGAAGGCTTTGACCCGCTCGCCGGTCAAATCGACGATGGTCATGTGGGAGACATCGAACATGCCTGCATCGGTGCGCACCACATGGTGCTCTTCCAACTGGGAACCGTAGTTGATGGGCATCTCCCAACCGTGGAAGTCCACCATCTTGGCACCCGCTTCCAGGTGTTTCGGATGCAATACAGTAGTCTGGATCATCGCTGTGTTTCCTTAAGCGTTCGCGACAACACTCGCAATCCGCCCCGGCTCGTCGGGAACTACGGACCACAAGCTCTGTGCTCGTTCCCGCCCGGGCGGGCAGGAGTGATTCCTTGAACGGAGCGGATTATATGACAAGCGTGCCGGGGCACCGCTCAAAAAAAACTAATCCTCACCCGACTCACTGACACCAGACACTAAGGCAAAAACAGTGATAAAAACAGCCAAAACCGCGCCATTGCGGGATTTAATGTTGATTTTTACCGTCCCGTCACAATTTACAGAAAAACGTTTCGCTTCTCGCCAACATTAAAGGCTGACCCCCCAAAGGGTCATCTCGCCCTGTCAGATTAGTTTTTTTGTTAAAACCCCGGGGTAAGATTAGATTTTTTCACCCTTGGCCAGGGTGGGCAGCTCCCCATCCAGCCCCATGGCGGCCCGGATCATGCCCTGCTTGAGGGGGCCAAGACCGTCGACGGCGCGAAGCCCCACCCCGCGCACCAGCTTCTTGAGGGGGTTGCTGCCCGCAAACAGTCGCTTGAGCCCCTCCATGGCCGCCAGCATGCGCGCCGCCTCGCTCTTGCGCCAGCGCTCGTAGCCCCGCAGGTTGGCGAGCAGGCCGATGTCCGCGCCCTTGCCGTGATGAATGAGGATCTGCTCCGCCAGGGCGGCGGCATCCAGCAAGCCCAGATTCACCCCCTGCCCCGCCAGCGGGTGGATGGTGTGGGCCGCATCCCCCACCAGCACCAGGCGCTCGCGGGCAAAGTCGCGGGCGTAGCGGGCGGTGAGCGGAATGGCGCTGCGAGCCCCCTCCACCTTGCACAGCCCGAGGCGCCCATCAAAGGCGGCGGTGAGCTGGCGGTTGAAGCCGTCGTCATCCAGGGCGCAGAGCGCCTCGGCGCGGGCCGCGGGCACAGACCACACGATAGAGCAGAGGTCGGGCTGCCACAGGGGCAGGAAGGCGAGCGGCCCCTGGGGGGTGAAGATCTGGCGCGCCACCGCCTCATGGGGCTCGGCACAACGCACCGTCGCCACCAGGGCGTGATGACCGTAATCCCAGCTGGTGAGCGGGATATCGGCCTGACGGCGCACCCAGGAGTGGGCGCCGTCGGCGGCCACCACCAGCTTGGCCGAGAGGGCCTGGCCATCTTCCAGCAGCAGCAGGGCGCCCGCTGGCCCGCACTGCAGGCTGGTGGCCCGGGCCGGGGTCAGCATCTGGATATTGCTGGCCCCCGCGATGGCGTCCAGCAGCGCAAGCTGGATCACCCGGTTCTCGACGATGTGGCCAAGGGCCCCCTGACGCAGGCTGGCAGCATCGAAATCGATGTGGCCGAAACTGTCCTGCTCCCACACCTGCATCTTCTCGTAGGGCTGCAGGCGGCGCGCCACTATGCCGTCCCAGGCGCCGACCCCTTGCAGGATGTGCTGACTCGCGAGGCTCAGGGCACTGACCCTGTTGTCCGGCGTCTCACCGAGCGTTGCATCGGGCAGCCGGCCTTCCACGATGGCCACCTTGATCGCCCGGTTCTTGAGGGCGGCAGCGAGCCCCAGGCCCACCATGCCCCCCCCCACGATCACCACATCCACATCTTGCATCTGCATTCTCTTGTGTCCTTTCCGGGCGGGTCGCCAGGATCTGCGAGGCGACGCCCACAGGCGTGCCTCTTGCTCGAAATCGTCTTTGCCGCCGGGGCGACAGCGCTTATTGGCCGCACACCTCGCCCACGAATCCCAGGGTGCGGGAGGCGAGCGGTGCCTTGAGCCAGGGCACTCTGCCCATCAGGGAGAGCGCCAGATTGCGGCCCACCACCAGGGGAGCGTGATGGTTTGAGAAGAGCTGGGCCAGGGAGGACGTGAGCCAGACGGTCTGGGCCTGATCGTCCCGCCGCTGCTGCCAGTAGCCGCTTAGCACCTCAAAGCCGCCGATGTCTTCCCCCGCCGCGAGCGCACGGGCCAGGGTCCGGGTCAGCACGTCCAGATCCCGCATGCCGAGGTTGAACCCCTGACCGGCGATGGGGTGCAGCAGGTGGGCGGCGTTACCCACCAGCACGGTGCGCTGGGCCAGCGGGTAGTCGGCCACCGTCAGCACCAGCGGATAGAGGTGGCGCACGCCGGTACGCTCGATGCGCCCGAGGCGCCAGCCAAAAGCCTGCTGCAGACGGGCGAGAAAGGCGGCGTCATCCAGTGCAAGCAGCCCCTGTGCCTCGTCCCGCGGCACGCTCCACACCAGAGAAGAGAGGCCGTCCTGCATGGGCAGCAGGGCCAGCGGCCCTCCATCGGTGAAGCGCTCGAAGGCCCGTCCGGCGGGATCCTCGGCGGTCTTGACGGTGGCGATGATGGCGCTCTGGCCATAATCGTGGCGACTGACCGGCATCTTGAAATGCTGGCGCACGAAGGAGTGGCCCCCGTCGGCCGCCACCAGCAGCCGGGTGCGGTAGCGCGCGCCGCCCTCCAGGGCGAGCGTCACTCCCGCCTCGTCGGGGTCGATGGCCTCAAGCCTGGCCGGGCACAACATACGGATCTGCGGGCAGGCGGCGATCGCCTCTTGCAGCACGATGCCCGCCGCCGACAGCTCGATCACCTGACCGAGGGCGGGTAGACCATACTCCGCCGCCGACAGCCGGGTCTGGCCACAGTGGCCCCGATCCGACACATGGATATGGGTGATGGGGGAGCAGTGGGGTACCAGGTGCGGCCAGAGGCCGTGACGGGCCAGCGCCTCGCAGGTACCGGCGGAAAGCGCGATGGCACGGGCATCGAAACCGGGATGAGCATTGAGCTCGGGCGCACTGGCCTCCAGCAGCAGGATCTGCAGGGGGGCGCCATCCTGTCCTTTCAGGGCGGCAAGGGAGAAGGCCAGCACGGCACCGCTCATACCACCGCCGACGATAGCCACGTCGACGTGAACCAGATCAGATTGAGACATGAGAAGAGGGCATAGGCGAAAAAACGTGGGCCAATCCTACCACAAAGGTGGCGGACGGGATGCGAAGCCACGGGCAAAAAACCGCTTTGGCACCATGGGTTAGCAGAGTGCCTCCCCTGCTCTCGCCCCTTGTAAAACAGAAAGAGCGCCGTGATGCGCTCTTTCATTGACCCGGTGGGCGGGCAGATCAGTGCAGGGTCGGCGGCATGCTCGGTGCAGCCGGGCGCTTGCCAAACTCCTCGAACGCCATCATGACCCCGAGGCGCACGTGTTCGTAAAGCACCAGGAAGGAGGCTTCGTTCTCTTCATCTTCCTGATCGAACTCGGCAGAGACCTGGGTGATGCTGGCGATGTCCTGAATCATCTCCTGCAGCTCTTCGGATGCCTTGGAGAGCTCCTGTTGGACCACGCCAAAGCCGGCCAGGAAGGCCTGGGACCAGTCCACCAGCGAGTCGATGCGCTCATCGAGCGGCGCCTCGTCGCTTGGCAGCAGCAGCTCGACGCCCTTTTGTGCCATCAGGCTCTCGATCACCTCGTGATAGAGGTCGGTCATCACCTGGCGCACCGGTGCCGGCAGACCGAAACCGTCGTTGATCAGATCATTGAAATGGGGCTGCCAGCTTTTGTCGTCCAGGGCCACGCCACCGCACACCAGGCCGCAGATCACGCCATGGGCCTCGACGGCCGTCGCCATGAGGTCGTGCTGTGCCATCAGGTCCGCCACGGCGGCGTATTTCAGGGGGGTTGTTTTGCTCATCTAGGATCCGCTCAAAGTTCAGGCAAATATGCAGAATTTATGGCCGAGATCCTAGCATTCTCCCCCAGCCAGAGCCAGCAAGGCCTTGAAACTTCTGCATCTGCGCTATATAGTCCCGCCCAGTTGTCCACGTGGATAAAGGCGGAAATCAGCCCCGCCGTATTGAGGAAGGCATGAGCATAGAGGCCGTAGAAATCGTCATTCTGGGACGTCCCTACAAGGTGTCCTGTCCCTTGGGACAACAAGATGCCCTGCGCCAGGCCGCCGACCAGCTGACCGACAAGCTCATCGAGCTTCGTCAACGTTCCAAGGTCTCCAGCAACGAACAGCTGGCCGTCATGGCAGCGCTCAATTTCTGTCATGAGCTCTGCCTTGAAAAAGAGAAAAACCACCAATACTCTGAGACCATGGACAAGCGGATCAAGATGCTGCAACGCACCATCGAAGCCGCCTTGATCGAGCACGGACAATACGGTGAATCCAGCGAAGAGGCGCAACAGCCCTAATCGCACCGAGTTTTGAAATTCCCTGGAGTGTTTGTCAGCCGGTTCAAGTCCCCGAGCCGATATTCATACCAAACAGGGGGTCTGCCTTCTGGCTATTGAGCATGCTCGGCCCGACCGAGAAGCCTGCGGCCAGATTAGATCTCCGCCTTGAACCGACGGTTCAAGGGCCCAAACCGGCAACGGCATCTCCGGGGTACCTACCCAAAAAAGCCCGTCATCACGACGGGCTTTTTCTTTGCCTGCGCGGCAACCCCCTTCCACTCGCCTGCGGCGTCTCGCCACCCGGCAGGAGGCAGTAAAAAGCCCGCCAACGGAGCGGGCTCTTGGCCGTGTCAGACGGCCATCTGCTCGTGGGGCGCGCCGTTGTGGCGCAGCCACACAAAGCTCAAGGCCACGATCAGCACCATCACCGTCATGATGGCCCCCAGGGTCACCTGCCCCGTCATCGGGAAGCTGGCGGCCAGCAGGGTTACCACGCCAGCCCCCAGATTCTGCATGCCCCCGAGCACGGCTCCCGCGGTACCCGCCTGGCCCGGGAAGGGCTCGATGGCACAGGAGGTGGCGGTCGGATAGAGAATGCCGCTGCCAATGAAGTAGACCGCAGCCCCGCCCACGAGGGAGGCAGCGCTCACCATGCCGAGCAGCCCGGGTACCAGGATGATGAGCGACCCCAGGGCCAGGAAGGCGATGCCAAGGCGCATCAGCTTGCCCTGGCTCAGGCGAAAACTCAGTCTGGCGGAAAGCCAGGCGCCGAACAGATAACCGGGCAGCGGCAGCACGAACAGCACGCTGACGGTGCGGGCACTCAGCTTGAGCACGTCCCCCAGCAACACCCCGGCCGCCGCCTCGAACACCGCGAGGCCGGCAAAGGTGGCCATCAGACAGAGCAGGTTGCCCTGAAAGCGCGGGTTGCCGAGCACATGACGATAGGCGGCGCCCACCCGCAGCGAATGCTGGCGGGCGGATGCTGGCAGCGTCTCGCCAAACCAGGCCAGCAACGCCAGGGTGGTCAGGGCACCAAAACCGAACAGGAACCAGTAGCCGGCACGCCAGTTGAACAGCTCGGTGAGCCAGCCGCCCAGCACAGGTGCCAGCAGAGGGGAGAAGATGACCCCCATGCTCACCAGGCTGTTGGCACGGTTGAGCTCGGCGCCACTGTAACGGTCGCGCATCACGGTCCGGCTCATGGCGCCCCCTGCCCCGGTGCCCAGCCCCTGGATAAGGCTGCCCGCCAGCAAGGCGGTGAAGCTCGGGATCAGCTGGATGGTGAGGGTGCCGACCAGGAAGATCATCATGCCGATGATGAGCACAGGGCGACGACCGATGCGATCCGACAAGGGGCCATAAACGAACTGGGAGAGGCCGTAGGGAATGAGGTAGCAGGCCATCACCGCCTGCAGTTGGCCGGAGGCCACATGGAAGTCCCCCGCCATCATGGGAATGGAGGGCACATAAAGGGTCTGGGTCATCTGACCCACGGCGACCATCAGAATGGTCAGGAAAAACAGGGGATAGAAGCTGTGCCGATACATACTGTCGTCCGAAAAAAATCAAAAAGCCGCCACCCTCCGGGCAGGGATCTGCAGGAGGTGTCTGACAAAGGTCGTTGAAGAGGAACAAGGCGGAGGACCCGCACCCGCCAGCAGCAGGACGCTCTCTGGCTTACGACAATCTTAGTGATTCATATCACAAAAAACGAACGAAACTTTATAATCTGCTTACCCAAGTTTTTCTAATGCGACGGGGCCCAAGGCCCCGTCACTGTCATCTCATCATGGGGGAAGGATTCATCCTGTCCCCTCTTTACCCCACTCTTCTCACCTCGGCCGACGCGCCTTCGAACATGGGGGTACCCGCCTCCCCCAGTCTCAGACAACGAGGAGCAACCTTGCCGACCAGCCCTTCGTCATGGGTCACCAGCAGCAGGGCGCAGCCTATCTCTCCCAGTTCCTCCAGCAGACAGGCGATGGTCTGTTGCTGGCTCAGGGGATCGAGCCGGGACGTGGGCTCATCGGCGAACAGCAGCACGGGGCGCAGCAACAGGGCCCGGATAAGCGACAGCCGCTGCAGCTCCCCTCCCGAGACCTGGTTTGGCAGGCGCGTCAACAGCCGTTCATCCAGCCCCAACCGGGCCAGATAGTCGACAAGCCGATGGCGAGGCAGCCTGTGCAGACGCAGCACATCATCGAACTGGGTGGCGAGGCGTACCCGGCTGGCAAAGGCCTGCACCGGATCCTGATAGAGCTTCTGCCAGCGGCAGGGAGCTACCCCTTCCCGTCGCAGCACCTCCCCTTGCAGGGGGCGTTGCAGACCCAGCAGCACGTTGCCGAGGGTGCTCTTGCCCGCGCCGCTCGGCGCCATGATGGCCATTCGCTCCCCTTGCGCCAGGGCAAGGTCCAGCCCCGTGAACAGGGGTTGAGCCCCATATCCCATGGCAAGCCCCTTTCCGCGGATGAGCCAGTCACCGGTAGGAGGGACGGCCGCCTCGGGCCAGGCGGAGGGCTCCGCCGCCAGCAGGGCCCGGGTATAGGCATGGGATGGCGTGTGCAGCACACGCTCGGCGGGCCCCTGCTCCACGATCTCTCCTCCCTTGACCACCAGCACCCAGCCCCCCAATGCGCGAGCCAGGGAGAGATCATGAGTGATGGTCAGCAGATGGCGTCCACGGGCCAGGTAGCCCAGCAACAAGGCACCCAGCCTGGCTGCGGCCCGGCTGTCGAGCCCCTTGGTGGGCTCGTCAGCCACCAGCAGACGGGCCTCCCCCAGGGTGGCGGCGGCAAAGGCCGCGCGCTGAGCCATGCCTCCCGAGAGCTGGTGTACAAAGGCGCCCTCCCGCCCGGCCAGTCCAAGCCGCTCGAGGGCGGCACGGGCCCGCGATCGGGCCTCCTTGCCGCCTGGCAGCCACCCTTCCTCCACCTGGGCAAGCAACCCCATGGTGGGATCCAGCGCCAGCACCGGCTCCTGGGGCAGCATCGCCAGCTCCCGCCCCCAGAGAGTGCGCAGGCGAGGCGTGTCGGCCAGGTTGTGATGGCGGCCACCCGACACCATCTCGCCCCGGCCTGTCAGGGGGGCTGGCAACGTGCCCATCAGGGCATGAGCCAACAGGGATTTGCCCGAACCGCTCTCCCCGATCAGGGTCAGGGCGGTGCCGGGATGAATGGTGAAATCCAGCGCCTGCAACAGGGTTTTCTGGCCATCATCGACCTGCAACCCCTTGATATGAATGGCCGTCATGAGGTGGCTCCTTGTGAAGATGGCATGTCAAGGCCGCGCGTCTGATGAAGCAGCACCAGGGCCAGCAACATCAGCCCCATGACAAGAATGGGGGCCAGTAGCAGACGGGGAGCCTCCTGATAGTGGGGCAGCGCCTCCGTCATCATCAGCCCCAGCTCCGGCGTTGGCGGCTGAATGCCCACTCCGACAAAGCCCAGGGTAGAGAGGGTTAGAATGGCACCCGCTAGGCCGAAGGCCATCATGGTGAGCAACTGGGGGGCGAGCTCGGGCCAGAGATGGCGCCGCACCACATGGGCATGGCCGAATCCCAGCAGACGGGACGCCTCCACCTGGGGCGAGGCGAGCAGCCCCCGGCTGCGGGCACGCACCACCCGGTAATACTCCACCCACTGGGCCATGGCCAAGCCGAGATAGAGGATGGCAAAGCCACCCTGGGCCATGGCGGAGAAGAGCAGCACCAGCAACAGGCCTGGCAGGGCCAGCACGCCGTCGGCCAGGCTGCGCAGCAGACCGTCGACCCAGCCGCCGCGCCAGGCCGAGAGCCAGCCCAGCAATGACCCCAACAGCGCCGCCGTGATGACGCACAGCAGTCCCAGCAGCAGGGAGAGCCGGGTCGCCGCCGCGAGGCGCGCCATCAGGCTGCGCCCCATCTGATCCCGCCCGAGGGGCTCCTGCCAGGAGGGATCAGCCAGAAACTGTGCCAGATCCTGAGCCGCCGGATCGGGCCAGAGCACGGGGCCCAGCAGGGCAAACAACACCACCAGCAGGAGCAGGCCCAGCCCCGTTTTGACAGACAACGACATGATCAGGACTCCTTGGGACCACGGGGGTCAATGGCAAGACAAAGCAGATCGGTGAGGGTATTGAGCAGCACGAAGAGCACCGCCAGCACCAGCACGGTCCCCTGAACCATGGGGATGTCGCGCCAGAAGATGGCGTGCACCAGCGCATGGCCGATCCCGGGCCAGGCAAACAGGCTCTCGACCACCACGACCCCCTCGATGAGCAGCACCAGTTGCACGCTGGTGTAGGCGATGATGCTGACCCCGGTGTTGCGCAGACCGTGGCGCCAGAAAACCCGGGCCGGCGAAAGCCCCTTGGTGAGGGCAAATCGGTAATAACCGGACTGCACCACGGTGAGCACGCTTTCACGCACCACCCGGGAGAGCACGCCGGAGAGCCCCAATCCCAGGGTCAGGGCGGGCAGCAGCAGGTTGCTCCCCTCCCCGTGCCCTGCCGCACTGACCCAGCCCAGCTCCACCGAGAGCATCACCATGAGCACCAGGCCGAGCAAGAAGGGGGGCAACGCACGCATCAGCACGCTCCAGCCCAGGGTCAGGCGATCACACCATCCCCCCGGGCGCAGCGCACTCAGGCTGCCAAGCGGCAGCGCCACCACCAGCGCCAGCACCACGGAGGCGCTCGCGAGCGTCAGGGTGGCGCCCAGGTGATGACCCACGTCGGCGGCGACCGGTGCGCCCGTCACCAGGGAGCTGCCGAGATCCCCTTGCAGCAAGGCCCACAGCCAGTCGCCAAAACGGGCAAGGGCCGAGCCGGCCAGCCCCAGCTCGCTGCGCACCGCGTTGGCCGCCTCGGCGGTGACATAGTCATAGCCATAACGACCCGCCGCGATGCGAAAGGCGATGTCTCCGGGCAGGGACTGCACCATCAGAAAACAGAGTCCGGCCACCAGCAGGGCAACCACCAGCGCCTGCACCAGACGCTGACCCAGTATCCCCATGACGCGAGACAAGGGTGTCGCTGTCATCGTGCGCTCCATGTCAACTTGTCCAGGCCATAGCTGCGCTCCTGGGGATCGAGTTCAAACCCCTCCAGCCCCCGACTGACCGCCGCGCTCTGGCGGTACCAGGCGATGGGCAGGAGCGGCAACTCCTGTTGCAGTGTCGTGGCTATCTCCCGGCGAGCCGCAGCGGCGTTTGTGGGCGACAAGGCTTGCGTGGCAAGGCGGGTCAGTGTTTGCGTCATGGCCGGGGAGTGCCAGTTCATCACCCCCCAGTCCGCACCGGCAGGGGCCAAGTCCCCCAGCAACGTGACCAGGGGATCCGGTACCAGGGCATAATTGCGGGCGTAGAGACCAAGCTGGAGCGAGCCGTCCTGATGGCCCGCCGGGATCTCGCTCGAGTTGCCCACCGCCACCTTGAGATCCACCCCCACCGCCTTCCACTGCGCCTGCAGTGCCGTGGCGAGAAGCGGCAGCTCCGGACGGTCAGGGAAGGTACGCAGGGTCAGGGCGAAGCGCTCTTCCCCCTTGCGCAGCACACCGTCCTCCCCCGGCTGCCAGCCTGCCGCCGCGAAGGCCGCCCGGGCCGCCTTGACGTCATAGGCAAGCGGCGTCAACCCGAGCTGGTGCCACTCCCCCAGAGTGGGAGGAAAGAGCTGGGTTGCCGCCATCTCGGGATCCCGCAGCAGGGCGGCTGCCATACCACGACGATCGATGGCGAGACTCAGGGCACGGCGCACCACCGGATCGCTCAGACGGGGATCGGCGCCATTGAGCTTGAGCTGGATGGTCCGTGGCAGGGTGACCGAGGCGATGGAGACCCGTGACGCCTGCTGCAAGCGGCGGATGCTGACCGGATCCAGCCCCCAGGCGATGTCGGCCTGACCGCTCTCGGCCATCAGGGTGCGGCTCTCTGCACGCCCCACCGTCAGGTAGCTGACCTCCTCGATTGCGGGCCTGGCCCCCTGCCAGCCGTCGAAACGCACAGTCTCTATCCGCTGGGGTTGTTGCAGGCGGGTGATGCGGTAGGGGCCAGAGCCTATCACCTGAGTTACCTCCCCCTTGGCATCGTAGGCGGCCTTCGCCAGGATCTGGGTGCTGGGGTGGGCCAGCACGGCCGGCAGGGAGGCGAAGGGTTCGCTCAGGGTGACCTTCAAGACGCCATCTCCAGATCCGATGGACGCAATGGGAGCGCTGGTCATCACGCCGGGCTTGCGCCAGGCCTGTTGCAGGGCAAAAGCGGCATGCTCGGCGCTCACCTCGCTGCCATCGTGAAAACGGGCCCCGGGGCGCAATGTGAATCGCCACTGCAGACCGTCATCGCTACGCGACCACTCACTGGCAAGCCCGGGTTGCAGATTGCCTTTCCTATCGACATCTACCAGGGTCTCCACCACCTGCATGCGAGTAAAGAAGACCCCGTTGCTGGCGGGGTCGACACTGTGGATCTCCCAAGGCCCCACCATGGCAAGCGGTTTGCCGTCGGCTGCAGTCGTTCCTGCCATCAGAGCCAGGGCGAACCACCCGGCTGCGGTGCATTTTTTTGTCATCCTTTCCATCCAAGCTTCATGTTCATCAACCAAAGAGATGGCGTTATAACATAACAATTAATCAGGAAGAATGACTTTTGATTTTTGATAAATGGCTTATTTGAAAGACAAAAAGCGACTGCGATGCAGATCGTCAAACAACGGGGAGTCAAAGGGGAATAAAAAAGATGGCCCGTCAGGGCCATCATGATGGCGTCAGCGAGTCACCATCTGCTGCGCCCGCTTGACCTGATCCTCGGGGCTCTCATTACGCGGTGGAATGGTGATGCCCTTCTGGCAGGCGGGCCTGGCTTCCATGCGTGCCATCCAGGCCTGCAAATGCACCAACCCCTCGATGGAGATACCACTCCAGTCGTGGATGCGCACCCAGGGCCAGGTAGCGATGTCGGCGATGCTGTACTCGTCCGCCAGATACTCATGGTGTGCCAGATGACCGTCGAGCACCTCGAACAGGCGTCGCCCCTCCTTCTGGTAACGCTCGATGGCGGCCGGGATCTTCTCGGGGAAATAGCGATAGAAGACGTTGGCCTGCCCCATCATGGGACCGACGCCCCCCATCTGGAACATCAGCCACTGGATGGCCTGGGAGCGACGCTTGGGATCCTGCGGCAGCAACTTGCCGGTTTTTTCCGCCAGATAGATAAGGATGGCGCCGGACTCGAACACCGCGAAGTCACCATTGTCCCGATCGACGATGGCCGGGATGCGGCCATTGGGGTTGATGGCCAGGAACTCGGGCTTCTTCTGCTCCATGGTCGAGAAATCAAGGGGAATGACCTTGTAGGGCAGCCCCAGCTCTTCGAGGGCGATCGACACCTTGAACCCGTTGGGCGTGGCGGCAGTGTACAACTCTATCATCTTGGACTCCTTGAACGTTCAGGGGAAAGGATCAGGCCTGGGCGCTGGACCGGGCACTCACCCGGTCATGCCAGTCCTGCAAATGGGGCTGTTCGGGGGTGATGCGCAGGCCGACCACCTTGCCAAAATCAATGGTACAGAGGGCAAGAATGTCGGCGATGGTGAAGCGTTCCCCCGCAATATAGGGCACTTCGGCAAGACGGGCATCGAGCTTGTCAAACCAGATCTGAGCCTGTTGCTTGCACTCCTCCCCCCATTCGGGGAAGACCCGCTCCCGGTCTTTGTAAAAACCGGTGATATGACGAAACGCCATACCGATCGGCAACCAGAGGTTGAACTCGATGAAGCGACTCCACATCTCTATGGTGGCGCGCTCCAGCGCGGTGCAGCCAAACAGGTTCGGTTCGGGGTGAAGCTCTTCAAAATAGCGGCAGATGGCCAGGGTTTCACTCAGACAGGTTCCGTCATCGAGTTCCAGCACAGGAATGCGCCCGGCCGGGTTCTTGGTCAAAAAGGCGGGCGCCAGGTTTTCCCCCGCCCCCAGATCGACCTGTTGATATTCCATCTCGATCCCCTTCTCCGCCAGAAACATTCTGACCCGACGGGCATTGGGGGCTCGCCTCAGCTCATAAACCTTCATGTCACCTCCGTCGACGAACACACAGTGAGCCGCTGCGCAGGCCATAGCAAAGCGGCACAATGTCGGTCAGTTATGACAAATATTGTGCCGCTTGAACAGCCCGCATCGAGGGGGAGATGATTAGCTGCTCAGTACCCCTGGTTGGCGCTGGCGCAGCAAGATAAGACGGGAAAGCAGCGGGAAATAGGATTCAAACTTGCTTTGCAGCGCCAGGCTGCAGGCAGGATCCGCCAGTTCGGCCTCATCCAGCAGAATGCCGTTGGAGACAAAATAAAAATGCGGATCCCGGACATCCGGCCCCTGTGGAGCATGTTCATACTGTCGATGCACCAACAGGGGAAGCACCGGCAATCCCAGTGCACTGCCTCCTGCTGGCCAGAGCGGAACAGGCCAGGCAGCCCCCTCTTCTTCCAGCAGCAGGATCGCCGCTTCGTCCTTCGACGGTTGCCACTGCTGGGGCTGCGCCACCCGGACCTCGGTGACATAATCGCTCTCTTCGCTGGCGGCACGCAGTGCGGCCAACACACCCAGAGTCGTCGGCGACGACGGTTTCTGACTGACTAATGACAGATTCATGGCTCATATCCCTATGCTCACCACAGCCTGTTATCCGGCTGTCGCGATAAGACTAGTTGATTACAGGTCTTTATTGGAGCCGTCAGATCTGTCAGTCACCACCCTGACCGAATGAGGGCATAGCAGTTGCTATTCCCGAATATCTTGGTAAGATGTCGCGTCCTTTTATCCCCCGTTCTTTAACATCCAGTGGTGAACCTATGCATCCGATGCTGAATATCGCCGTGCGCGCTGCGCGCAACGCCGGTCAAGTAGTAGTAAAAGCCTTTTCTCAACCCGAGAACATCGAGGTTATCCAGAAAGGCAGCAATGACTTCGTGACCAACGTTGACCGTGACGCCGAAGCGGCCATCATTCACACCATCAAAAAATCTTACCCGGAACACAGCATCGTTGCTGAAGAGTCTGGCGAGATTGCCGGTACCAATCCGGACTACCAATGGATCATCGACCCACTGGATGGCACGACCAACCTGGTCAAAGGCATTCCGCACTTTGCCGTTTCCATCGCTCTGCGCGTCAAGGGCAAGACCGAACAAGCCGTTGTCTACGATCCCATCCGTGACGAGCTGTTCACTGCCACCCGCGGCAGCGGCGCCCAGCTGAACGGCTACCGCATCCGTGTCGGCAAGGCCAAAGAGCTCTCCGGCACCATCCTGGCCACCGGGTTCCCGTTCAAGCAGAAGCACCACATCGAACCCTACCTGAAGATGTTCCAGAGCATGTTCATCGAGTGTGCAGACATCCGTCGTGCTGGCTCCGCCTCGCTGGATCTCGCCTATGTGGCCGCTGGCCGCGTCGACGGTTTCTGGGAAATCGGCCTCAAGCCCTGGGACACCGCCGCCGGTGAGCTGCTGGCCAAAGAAGCCGGCGCCATCGTCACCGACTTCGTCGGTGGTCACAACTACGAAAACTCCGGCAACATCGTGGTGGCCAACCCCCGCGTGCTGAAAGAGATGCTCGGCAAGATCCGCGAAAACCTGCCGGAATCCCTGGCCAAGTAATCCCGGATACCCGCGAAAAAAAT
Organism: Aeromonas sp. s1(2024); assembly: GCF_040908005.1. Classification (NCBI taxonomy): domain Bacteria; kingdom Pseudomonadati; phylum Pseudomonadota; class Gammaproteobacteria; order Aeromonadales; family Aeromonadaceae; genus Aeromonas; species Aeromonas sp. s1(2024). The sequence continues at coordinate 79,291 of NZ_JBFOCW010000005.1, forward strand.
GCCAGTCGGTTCGCCGACTGGCATTTTTTATTCCTGACTACAGCGAAAATCCCGCCCCTCTCGATGACTCAGCGGGATCAGATAGTGCCGTTGCGTCCCATGTTGATCACCACCCGGCGGTTCTTAGCTCGGCCAGCGTCCGTTTCGTTGGAGGCCACGTGCTGTTTCTCACCGTGCCCTTCCACCGAGATCTTGCCCTCCTCGATGCCGAGATCCACAAACACCTGCTTGATGGCATCCGCCCGCTTCTCGGAGAGCTTCTGGTTTGGCCAGCGGCCGCCATAGCTGTCGCTGTAGGCGTCGATCACCACCACATCGATGCTCTTGTCTGCCTTCACATAGTCACCGATCATCGCCAGCCGCCGCTTGGAGGCCGGTGACAACTGATCGCTGTTCTTGTCATAGGAGAGCACGCTGAAGGCGATGTCGTTGAAGCTGTAGGGCAGCAAGCCACTCAGGCAGTCCATGAACGCCTGGTACTTGACCCTGAAATTGACCGACGAGAGCGATACCCGCACCGGCCTGTCCTGACGATACCAGTCGCGATACTGGAAAGTCGGCATACGCCCTCCTTCCAGCTCGTCCAGCATGGTCCAGGCGGTCTGCCCCGCCACCAGGCCGTCAAACTGCTGATAGAACTGCAACTGGCTGATCTGACGCCCGGCCACCCCGGGACGCCAGCTGGGGGGCATGATCCCGAGGCTCACTGTCTGGGTACGCGCCTGGGGTCGCTGCCCCTTGAGCTCGAAATCCAGATTGATCTTGCGCCCGGCCCGGCTGACAAAAGCCCCGGTTCCCCAGCGGGGAATAGGATGCTCCAACCTGCACTCCACCTGGGTATCAGAGGTCAGGCGCCAGACGGATTGATCCAGACCGGCGCCAAATTCGGTCACGCCCGCCTGCAACTGCATACTCACTGATATGCTGATCAACCCCAACACCCAAGCATTCAACGGCTTGTCCTCCACACTATCTCGAATTATCTATCGGCAGCGGCAGGACAAGCTTTAGGTCAAAACGCTCAGTGGGGGGAAGAAGGGGCCATCAGCTTGAAGCTGGCGATGCGTCCCGCCAGATCCCGGGCTAGGGCATCCAGTTCGGCACTGTGTTGTTGCAGGGTATGGGAGTGCTGGCGATGGGCCTCATACACGTCACGGATGGTCATCACGTTTTGCTGGATGTCGTCGGTCACGTAACGCTGCTCCTCGGTGGCGGTGGCCACCTGGGCCGTCATGTCGCTCACCTTGCGCACCTCGTTGACGATGTCGGTCAGCTCGCTCCCCGCCCGTTTGGCCTCCGTCACGCTAAGGCCGGCCTGTTCGGTGCCCGTGTGCATGGCAGCCACCGCCTCGTTGGCCCCCTGGCGCAAGCGGCCCAGCATCCGCTCTATGTCATCCGCCGCCTGCTGGGTACGGGAGGCAAGCGCTCTCACCTCGTCGGCCACCACCGCAAAGCCGCGCCCGGATTCACCAGCACGGGCCGCCTCGATGGCGGCATTGAGGGCCAGCAGGTTGGTTCTGTCCGAGATCTGCTTGATGAGGCTCAAGGCCTCCCCCACCGACTCGGTATCCCGATGCAGGCTGTCCACCAGGTGCCGGGTATCCACCAGAGTGCCCGCCACCTGCTGGATGGTGTGGATGGTCTGATCCACCTCCTTGTCACCCTGCTTCGCCCGGCCGATGGCCTGCTGAGTCGCCTGGGAGGTCTGGGTTGCGTTGCGGGCAATCTCCGCGACAGTCGATGCCATCTCGGTGGCGGCAGTCGCCACCAGATCCACCTGCCCGCATCCCCTGACTACGCCGGCATTCACCTCGGCAATGACCTCGGCCGAGCTGGCGGCGCTGCGTATCAGCACGTCACAGGAGTGGCGCACAGCCAGCAGCAAACTCTCCAGGTGCCCGAGGAAATGGTTCAGATCCCGCGCCAGAGCCCCCAGCTCATCCCCGGATCGCCAGTCGACCCGCACGGTCAGGTCATTCTCCTGCACTAGGCGCTTGAAGGTCTGGTGCAGGGCCATGAAGCCCAGATGCAGATCCCGCACCACCCGCCAGCAGACGAAGGTGGTCAGGACGATGCACAGCAACACGCCAGCCGCCCCCCACCAGAAGTCACTGGCACTCCCGCCCCGCATCTGTTCCACCCGCTCGAAGAGCTGCTGATAGAGGCTGTCTTCTATCTCCTTGAGCAGGCCTATCTTGTCGGTACTCAAAGCAAACCAGGCCTCCGCATCGACACCAAAACCGCCGCTGGCCGCCTTGTCCAGGGCCAGTTTCTCCATGGCGGCCACCTTGGCCACCACGGGTGAGGCGAAGCTGTCGTTCAGCAACTGACGCTGTGCTGGACTCGCCACCGCCTGGAAACGTTCGAGATAGGTGTTCTGGGCCGCCAGCAGGGAGATGAACTGCTGCAACAGCGCAGGCGTGAAGCTGTCACGGCCAAAGACGTTGCTGAGCGTCGCCCGCTCCAGCCCCGCACGCTCCTTGCTCTGCAGGAAGGCGGCGTAGGCATTGGTCTGCAGGGCGATGGTGGCATCCATGCTGTCGACGCTTATCTTGTCCACTACCGCCAGCAAGGCGGTCACGAGGCGGGTATAGAAGCCGACCTGTTCCGCCACCTCGACCCCCAGGGCGCTGACCCGCTCACGCATGGCGGTGAGTCCCGCCACTCCCTGCTGCACCTCGGTCAGCGCCAGCAAGGCAGGATCCTGATGAAAACGCTGCAACAGGCTGTCCACCACCTTGCGCTGGGCAGGCAGCGCATCGCGAAACTTGTTGCCGCCAGAGCCGAGGAAGCCGGCCGACATGCCGCGCTCCCGTTGCAGCTCATGGGCCAGCTGCGCCGCCTCCTTCACCACCGCCAGCGCGACCAGGGCGCCGCTCATCTCCTGTTCGACCCGATAACGTTCATAGACGTACCGGCCGGAGAAAAACAGCAGGGCCAACAGCGGCAGACAGACCACCAACATCATCTTGTGTGCCAATCCCAGCTTCTTCATCGTCCTCTCCCTCCATGGTTGACGTCGCCCATTATAAGCACAGGTGTTTCAAAATGGCCCTCTTGCCGTCCCATGGCGGCAGATAAGGGACAAGGGCACGCTTTTTTGCCATAATGCCGCCTCCTTTCACGCCGACCGAGATACCATGACCGACGCCGTTCACACCCTCAAGGGCCGTTTTCGCGGCTTTTACCCCGTCGTCATCGATGTTGAAACCGCCGGATTCAATGCCAAGACCGATGCCCTGCTGGAAATAGCCGCCCACACCCTCAAGATGGATGAGCAGGGCTGGCTCGTCCCTGACCAGATCTTCCATTTTCATGTCCAGCCCTTTGAGGGCGCCAATCTGGAGAAAGCGGCGCTGGAGTTCACCGGCATCGACCCCTTCAACCCGCTGCGGGGCGCGGTGGACGAGAAGGAAGCACTCACCGAGATCTTCAAGGGGGTGCGCAAGGGCATGAAGGAGCAGGATTGTGGTCGCGCCATCATAGTGGCCCACAACGCCACCTTCGACCACGGCTTCGTGATGGCCGCCGCCGAGCGGGCCGGCCTCAAGCGCAATCCGTTCCACCCCTTCGCCACCTTCGACACCGCCGCCCTCTCGGGCCTTGCCCTGGGGCAGACGGTGCTGGCCAAGGCCTGTCAGAGCGCCAATATCCCCTTTGACAACAAAGAGGCCCACTCGGCCCTCTACGACACCGAGCGCACCACAGAGCTCTTCTGCCACATCGTCAATCGCTGGAAGAGCCTGGGAGGCTGGCCTCTGGCCAACCCGGATGAAACGACGGACACCGAAGACGAGGGCTGAACACTCCCAGCCCCTGCCCAGACAGGCTGCCCATGGCAGCCTGTCTGCATGAGGGGACCTGTCTGGGCAAGGAAGAAGGGCCATTTTCCCGGTTCCCGTTCACCGCCAGCAGAAGATGCGTCCCTTGGCCGGGATCTGCCGATTTTTTTCTCGACATTTAGCCTGTTTTTCGCAAACTAGCTGGCTTTCACACGACTGACAGCAACACAATCCATAAGGAAATCAAATGAATCCTGTTGTTATCGCGGTGGCGCTGATGCTGGTGCTCAGCCTGCTGCGGATCAATGTGGTGGTCTCCCTCGCCATCGGTGCCATCGTGGGTGGCCTGCTCGGCGGACTCTCCCTCGAGCAGACCCTCAGCACCTTCACCGGCGGCCTGGGCGGCGGTGCAGAAATCGCCCTCTCCTACGCTATGCTGGGGGCTTTCGCGGTAGCCATCTCCCGCTCCGGCATCACCGATCTGCTGGCCCGCAAGGTCATCAACCAGCTCGGCAAGGATGCCAGCAGCGCCCGCATTCTCTGGGTCAAGAGCCTGCTGCTCACCTCGGTGCTCGCGGTCTCCATCTCCTCCCAGAACCTGATCCCGGTGCACATCGCCTTCATTCCCATCCTGATCCCGCCGCTGCTGCATGTCATGGCCCAGATGCAGATCGACCGCCGTCAGGTGGCCTGCGTCATCACCTTCGGCCTGACCGCTACCTACATGCTGCTGCCGGTGGGCTTTGGCGGCATCTTCCTGAACAACATCCTGGCCAAGAATCTCGTCGACAACGGCGTACCGGTGGAATTCAGCCAGTTGCCCCTGGCGATGGCCATCCCGGTATTTGGCATGTTCCTCGGCCTGCTCATCGCCGTCTTCTTCAGCTACCGCAAGCCGCGTCAGTATGATCTGGAGAAGATCCTGGCCGCCGAACCCGAGACGGTCGAGCTCAATCTCAACCACATCTGGGTCGCCCTGCTGGCCATCGCCGTGGCACTCGGTCTGCAACTGATGACCAACAGCATCGTGCTGGGGGCGCTCGCAGGCTTCATCATCTTCACCTGCGGCGGCGTCATCAAATTCCGCGAGAGCCAGGATGCCTTCACCCAGGGTGTGCGCATGATGTCCCTCATCGGCTTTATCATGATCTCGGCCGCAGGCTTCGCCGCCGTCATGAAGGAGACCCACGGGGTGGAGAGTCTGGTGCAGTCCGTCTCCACCATGATGGCCGGTCACAAGGGACTGGCGGCCTTGCTGATGCTGCTGGTGGGCCTGCTCATCACCATGGGGATCGGCTCCTCCTTCTCCACCGTGCCCATCATCGCCACCATCTATGTGCCCCTGTGCATCCACCTCGGCTTCTCGCCCATGGCGACCATCGCCCTGGTGGGCACCGCGGGCGCGCTGGGGGACGCGGGTTCCCCCGCCTCCGACTCGACGCTCGGCCCCACATCGGGCCTCAATGCCGACGGTCAGCACGACCACATCTGGGACAGCGTGGTGCCAACCTTCATCCACTACAACATCCCCCTGGTGATCTTCGGCTGGATTGCCGCCATGGTGCTCTGAGACCATCCCGAGCAGACAGACAAAAGGCGACCCCGGGGTCGCCTTTCTTGTCTTGCACATGCCTCAGATGGCCGGTTGCAGTCCCCGCCTGCCGGCCAGGGCACAGAGACAGGCCACCAGGGCCAACCCCATGCCGGCTGCTCCCACCCCGAGCCAGTGACCCTGTTGCCAGACCAGCATCCCCAGGCTGGAGCCGAGGGTTCCCCCCAGGAACATGCCGGTCATGAAGAGGGTATTGATGCGCCCCCTGGCCTCAGGTCTCAGACCATAGATGCGCTGCTGATGGGCGATGAGTGCGCTCTGCACTCCGAGATCCAGCAAGATGACCCCGCACGCCAGCCCGGCCAGAGAGAGCCACAGCTCGAAGCAGATCCAGGCAAGCACCACCAGCACGGCACCGGCCAATACCACTGGTCTGGCCCCCAACCGATCCGCCATCCGGCCTGCCAGAGGGGCCGCCACCACCCCAGCCACCCCGATGACGCCGAACAGACCCGCCATGTCGGCCCCCAACCCATAGGCAGGTTCGGCCAGGTAGAACGCCAGCACGGTCCAGAAGGCGCTGAAGGAGGCAAACAGCAAGGCCTGGGTCAGGGTCGCGCGGCGCAAGGCGGGCTCCTCGCGCCACAGACCGACCAGGGAGTGAAGCAGACGGCCATAACCGAGGGGAGAGCGCGGCAATCCGGACGGTATCATCCTGGCCATCAGCAGGGCCCCCGACAGGGCCAGGGGAATGGCCAGCCAGAACATGGCGCGCCAACTGCCATAGGCGGTGACCAGGCCGGCGACGGTGCGGCTGAGCAGTATCCCGGCCAGCAGGCCGCTCATCACGCTGCCGACCACGGCACCACGGCGGGCGGGATCTGCCAGGGTCGCCGCCACCGGAACTATCTGCTGGGCCGCCGTGGCCCCGATGCCGAGCAGAACGGATGCCAGCATCAAGGTGGTGGCACTCGTGGCCGTGGCCGCCAGCAGGGAAGCCAGCGCGATCAGTGCAAACTGCCCCGGAATGAGCCAGCGGCGCTCGACCACATCGCCAAGCGGCACCAGCAAAAGCAGACCCATGGCATAGCCGAGCTGGGTCAGCATGGCGATCAATGGCATGCCCGAGTGCCCGGGAAAGTCCTGTGCCATCACCGCCAGCATGGGCTGGTTGTAGTAGATGTTGGCAACTGCCAGGCCGCATGACAGGGCCATGGCGAAGAGCAGGGAGGGGCCGGGGGTTGCGGCCCCTCCGGCAGAAGGCGATGTACTCATGATCTTCTCCTCGTGTTAGAAGGGCTCCCGCCAGGATACGGGCCCCATGCGCACAGCCTACCCGGGGAGCGTCGCCACCAGTAGAGCGGTGGGGACCATAACAGTTATTCCGCTGGCGTATGCCCCACGCCGGGCAGGCCGGTCACGAATGCCAGAAAGGCGCTCGCCTTGGCACCAGGCTGGCGACCTGCCGGGAGCAGGGTCCAGAGCTCCTGCATGGGCAGTTGCCACTCGGGCAGCACCGCCACCACCTCGCCGCGGGCAAGCTCGGGAGCAAACATCCACTCCGAGGCGATACCGAGCCCCAGTCCTGCCAGCACGGCTGCGCGCATGCCTTCGGCCGCCGAGACCGTCAGCCTGCCTTCTCCGGAAACCACCTTCTCTTCGACGCCGCGGCGAAATCGCCACTGTTGCCCTACTCCGGGCCGTGGACTGTAAAGCACCAGATCATGCTGTTGCAGGGCCTGAGGGGTCTCAGGCTCTCCTTTGGCGGCCAGATAGGCCGGCGTCGCCAACACCCGCATGTCGCTTCGGGCGAGACAGCGAGCGACCAGCGACGAGTCGGCCTGTTTGCCGATCCGCAGAGCCACCTCGATGCCCGCCGAAATGAGATCCACATTGCCGTCATCCAGCAGGATCTCCAGATCCAGTCCCGGGTGAGCCGCCAGAAAACCGGCAAGATGGGGAATGATATGCAGGCGGGCGAAGGTGACGGGAGCGCTCACCCGCAGACGCCCGCTCAGGCCCGCCCGGCATTGCTGCACCATGGCATCGGCCTCGTGGACCTGGGCCAGGATCTCTCTCGCCCGCAGATAGTAGGCCTCTCCGGCCTCGGTGGGCGCCAGCCCCCGGGTCGAACGCAGCAACAGGCGGCTGCCAAGGTGCGCCTCAAGCTGGGCAATCAATCTGGAAACCGTGGGTTGCCCCATCCCCAGTCGGCGGGACACCGCCGAAAACGAGCCGGTCTCCACCGCCAGCACGAACACCTCCATCACCCCCAAGCGATCCATTTATGGCTCCTCTGCCCTGTGGCACTGTTCGTGGCACAAGGTAGCACCGGGCATGCCCTCTCGCACCCTCGTTCTGGCAGGAGGCACAATAAAGCCACGTCATGGGCGGTCCTGCCATGGGAGAAAGGTGTCGGGATGAAATATCAACCAGGAACAATCGAACAGAGGGACTCGAAGACAAGGCTACAGGAGCTCGATTGCCCCAAGGCTAGCCCAGTGCCACTTCCTGAATGGCGGCGCTGTGGGCGAAATAGCGGTGACAGAACTGCATGAACTCCGGCAGCGGCAAGGGACGCGAGTAGAAATAACCCTGGATCTCATCCACCCCTATGGTGAGCACCGCCTTGAGCTCATCGCTGTTTTCCACCCCTTCTGCCACGACACGCACCCCCAACTGATGAGAGAGGGTGGTGATGGTCTCGACGAAGAGCGCCTGCCGGGTGTCACTGTCGATCGCGGTGATAAAGGATCTGTCTATCTTGAGCTTGTCGAAATAGAGTTCACGCAGGTAAGAGAACGAGGACCAGCCGGTCCCGAAGTCATCGAGGGCCACCCGCACCCCAATCTGGCGCAGGGAGTGAATGATCTGCTTGCTCAGGGCGATGTCATCAAGGGCGATGGTTTCGGTCAGCTCCACTATCAACTGGTGCAGCCCCAACGGTCCATCTTCCATCTTCTCTTCAATCTCCCTGGCCAACCCCATGTTGAACATGGAGTTGGAGAGGTTGATGGAGATCTCGAGCGGTTCTAGTACCTCCTTCGGGAAGCCGGACAGGTCGATCTGCATGCGCCGGATGATCCAGCCCCCCAGCGCCTCACCCAACCCGTTCTCTTCTGCCAGCGAGATGATGTCGAGGGGGGCAATAAAGCCATATTCCGGATGATGCCAGCGGATCAGCGCCTCCGCCCCCAGCCTCACTACACTCTGGCCGCGCACGATGGGCTGATAGTAAAGGGCCAGTTGCGGGCATTGCGGGCAGTGGATAAGCTCCCGCAGCTCGGTCGACAGCCGGCGTTTGCGCTGATAGTGCTGATACATGCTGCTGGAGAAGAGCACATTGCGATTCAGCCGTTTGCGCTTGGCGCTGTCGAGGGCGATATCGGCAAACAACAGCATCTCTTCCGGTGAATGATCCGGTTTCACGTACTGGCTGGTGCCCATGAAGACCCGCACCCGGTGCGCCGGATCGGCAGCAAACACCAGATCCGCCAGCTCGCTGCGCAGTTGCTCCAGAAACGGGAAGCGCAGATAGGTGGGCATGGTGCCGGTGATGATGAGGGTGAACTCGTCACTGCCGGTACGGGCAACGAAGATCCCCTGGCCAGAGGCGGCCTTGATCCGCGCCGCAAGCCGTTTGAGCAAGGCGTCCCCCACTTCGTAACCCAGACTGTCATTGACCTCCCTGAAATGCCCCAGATCCATGAGGCAGACGGTGATGCTGCTGCGCCGACCGGGATGGCTGGTCCACTGCTGGAGGTGCTTGATGAGCGCCGCCCGGTTAGGGAGACGGGTGAGAGGGTCGTTCCACGCCAGAAAATGCTGGCGACGCACTTCGCGAAACAGCACCATCAACATCACCATGGTCGCCAACATCAGAAATCCCAGGATGAAGAAGTTCTGGGTTTTCGACTCGTTGAGCAGCTCGCGCTGGGCGATGGCAGAAGGCCCGGTGAAGTTTTTCACCATCACGTCCCGCACCCCGCGCATCTCGTCATCGAGCGCGGCCGTGAACATCTTGAGTGCAGGGGAATTCGGCTCCCCTTGCACCACATCCTGCTCATAGCGTTCGAAGAGAGCGAGGATCTTGCCGACCGCCTTGTCCGCACCGAATCGGGCCCTGACCGACTTTGCCTCCTCCCCGTGCAGGAAGACATCGAGCCGGTTCCAGGCAATGTCAAAGCGCTTGTTCATCTCCTCCCGGCTGGCGGCACCGGCACGATAGAGCTGCAAGCCCTCCTCGAAGGCGTGGATCTCCAGCTCGAGCTGGGCCAGTGCCCAGGCGGAGAGCTGGGTGTAGCGCGTCACCGCATTGAACGCGCGGTCATAGTTCCAGACCGACCAGAGGGTCACCCCCAAAAAGGTGGTCACCATCAGGATCAGGCTCAAGAACTTGCCGCGCAGCATCTTATTTGCTCTCCAGCGCCGTCAGCTGCCACACCATCCGGCTGTGATAGAGCTCCTTGTTGAGTTCGGGATGGTCGGTGAGGGGATAAATGACCCAGAGCGGCCCCTTGTTGCGCAGGGTCAGAGCCTTGCCATCCTGCTTCTCGGCCACCAGCACCGGGTACTTCTCCCCGTCTTCCAGCGGCAGTGCGGCCCAGTATTCATTGACCGCGAGGGCCTTGACCTCCTGGCTCTTGAGACCGTAGATCCTGACCAGGTCCCGCAGCAACACCCCGCGATAGAGGTGCTCCCCCTCGGTCCAGGGCGTCCCCGTCTTAACTTCCGTCTGCGGCAAGGCCTCAAACTCGGTACGGGTCAGCACCACCTCCCCCTTGCCATTGCAGCACCCCGCCCCCGCAATTCTGAAGAAGGGCTCCTCCGCCAACACCATACCCGACACGAGCCATCCAGATATCAGCAACACCTTGCCAAGCCACTTGCCCATCACGCACCTCCCTGTCATACGGTTTATTTATTCATCTCACTCTGCTGACTCATATGCAAACAACAGAATGCACCTTCAGACCAAAGTCGCAGTCGTTTGCAACCAGCAACTATCTCTGCGCCTTCCAAAAGTACCCAATCGCTTCCCAAAGAATGACACCAGGCGCCACCCCCAGGCAAATGGATTGCACCATTTTTCTTTCACTGGCTCCTCATCAAACCGGGTGCCCGCCACGGCCGGAGAAAGGTGACAGTCTTCGCTACGCATCTGAAAAACAGACACAAAAAAGGCCGCTCCATGGAGCGGCCTTCTCATCAGTGCAGTCAGGGTTTAGCTGTCGCGGCGCTTGTTGCCACCGAATTTGCGACCCTTGTCGAAACCGCCTTCACGGCGATCCTTGTTGAAGGGACGGTCACCCTGGGGACGGCGATCCTTGTTGAAAGGACGGTCGCCACGGAACGGACGATCACCACGGGGCGGACGGGGAGCAGTGTTGCCGCCGGCCGGCACTTCGGTGTAACGGGTGATCTGCAGCGGACGCTGACAGACACGGGCCTTCTTGATCACTTCCAGCACCTCGGCGCTCATGCCCTTGGGCAGATCGACGGTGGAGAAGTCATCGGCGATGTCGATGTTGCCGATGAAGCGGCTCTCGATGTTCGCTTCGTTGGCGATGGCACCCACGATCTGGCCCGGCTTGACGCCGTGATGGGCGCCCACGTCGACACGGTAACGCTCCATCTCCACGTCCGGGTTGTCTTTCAGCGGACGCGGTTCGAGGGACGGCATGCGACGGGCCGGACGATCGCCACGGTCACCGAAGTCACGACCGCCACGATCGTTGAACTCACGACGCTCGAAGCCACCGCGATCGTTGCCAGCGTTGAACACCGGATCCGGAATGGAGTCATCCAGCAGCAGCGGTTGGTCGCCCTGTACCAGCTTGGCCAGTGCAGCAGCCAGCTCCAGCGGATCGGCAGAATCTTCTTCGATCAGCTCGTTCACCAGGTTGTGGTAGATCTCGAGCTCTTCACCCATCATGGTTTCGCGGATGCGCTCCTTGAACTTGGCCAGACGGTGCTGGTTGATGTCCTCGGTGCTCGGCATCTTCATCGGTTCGATGGCCTGACGGGTAGCGTGCTCGATGGCACGCAGCATGCGACGCTCGCGCGGCGCCACGAACAGGATGGCTTCACCCTTGCGACCGGCACGGCCGGTACGGCCGATACGGTGAACATAGGATTCGGTGTCGTAGGGAATGTCGTAGTTCACTACGTGGGTGATGCGCTCAACGTCCAGACCGCGGGCGACCACGTCGGTGGCGATCAGAATGTCCAGCTGGCCTTGACGCAGCTTGTCAACGGTACGCTCACGCAGCTTCTGCGGGATGTCACCGTGCAGCGCTTCACAGGCGTGACCACGGGCAGCCAGCTTGCCTGCCAGCTCTTCGGCGGCGTTCTTGGTACGCACGAACACCAGCAGGGCTTCGTAGGATTCCACTTCCAGCAGACGGGTCATGGCGTCCAGCTTGTGCAGACCGGTCACCTGCCAGTAACGCTGACGAATGGTGGTGGCGGTCGCGGTCTTGGAGGCGATCTTGATCTCTTTGGGCTGCTTCAGGTGCTTCTGGGCAACACGACGGATCTGCTCCGGCATGGTGGCAGAGAACAGGGCAACCTGACGACCGGCCGGGCACTGATCCATGATCCAGTCCACGTCGTCGATGAAGCCCATGCGCAGCATTTCATCCGCTTCGTCCAGCACCAGGGCTTTCAGACCGGAGAGGTCCAGGTTCTTGCGACGGATCAGGTCCATCACGCGGCCCGGGGTACCCACGACAACCTGAGCACCACGGCGCAGAGCGCGGGTCTGGGTTTCGTAGGAAGCGCCGCCGTAGATGGGCAGCACGTGGAAATCGGGCATGTGGTGGGCATAGCGTTGGCACGCCTCTGCCACCTGCAGGGCCAGCTCGCGGGTCGGGGCCAGCACCAGGATCTGAGTGTTGCGGTTACCAGCTTCCAGACGAGACAACAGAGGCAAGGCAAAAGCAGCGGTCTTCCCTGTACCGGTTTGTGCCTGCCCCAGCAGATCGTGTCCCGCCATCAGGTGGGGAATTGCTGCGGCCTGGATGGGAGACGGGCGCTCATAGCCCACGTCCTGCAGCGCTTTCAATACGGGCGCGGCCAGTCCAAGCTCACTAAAAAGGGGCAGTTGTTCGGTATCAGACATAGATTCTTCCAGATTAAGGCAGGCGGCTAACACCGCGGAATAGCAAAAAGGCGGCGATTATAGCGCCACTTTGTTCTGCTGTCTTGAAAAATGTGATAGGTGTCTCAAGACGTTGGCAATTATAGAGGGATCTCGTGACTATGGCTTGCTTATTTTTCACTCATGATGCGTTATTGCGGATCACGCTTCGCCAGAGTCCTTGTCCCGCTTGTGCTTGAGCACCGCCATGGTCAATCGGCTGGTGCACAATAAACGACCACGTTCATCGCGAATCTCGATCTGCCACACCTGAGTCGTCGCCCCCAGATGCAGCGGCGCGCAGCGCCCCGTCACCACCCCTTCCCGCTTGGCCCGTAGGTGGTTGGCATTGACCTCCAGCCCCACGCAGTAGCTCTCCGCTCCCACCGCCATGTTGGCCGCAAGCGATCCCAGCGTTTCCGCCAGCACCACGGAGGCGCCGCCGTGCAGCATCCCGAGCGGTTGATGGGTACGGTGATCCACCGGCATGGTGGCCTCCAGCCAGTCGGGGCCAAAGGCGCTGTAGACGATGTCGAGGTGGGCCATCAGGGTGTTGCGGGAGCTGGCGTTGAGCCCCTCCAGGCTCATGGGTTTGCGCCAGATGGGGCTGCTTTCTTGACTCATGGTGAGCGGACTCCTTGCGTGATCAACGGGTTATCGCTGCGCTGTAGCGGCAAACCAGCAGTGTCGGCGAAAAAGGCGCAAAAAAAAAGATGCCCACGCCGGGGCATCTTGCATCGAGATTGACCCTCACCAGGGATAGGTCACCCCTGGCCACTCGGCCCAGGGGCCGTCCCGCCCCGGCAGGCGCGGCTCGGACCAGCGCCATACCTTGCCGAGCCAGGTGCGCAGTTCGGCTTCGAGTTCGCTGTCAGTGAGCGGCGCCTCGGCCACCTTCCAGAAGAAGAGCTCCACCTGCACCTCCGGCAGCACAGACGGATAGAGGTAAACCCCGCCCCAGAAGCGGGGCTCCCTGTCCGGGCTCCAGAGGCCATAGGCAAAGGAGCGCTTGGCCAGAAACTCGGCGTGCTGCCACTCCAAGTCGGCCTCGTGCTGACTCAGGCTGAAATTGGCGGAGGGCCACACATCGTTCGGGCGAAACAGCTGATGGAGCTGATCCCGCTCGCGCAGGATGGCGACAAACTCCACCACGGCCTGGGACGGCGTGGTGGGGAGCAACAGAAAATGCGGGTGCCGAAAGGCCTTTGGCACCCGGAATCCCTTGGGAAAGTGGAGCATCAGAGCAGTTCCAGCAAGGCCTGCAGCGGGTGCTTGAGCTTCTCCCCCTCCATCCGCTTGACCTGGCTGCGGCACGAATATCCGGTGGCCAGGCAGCGAGCCTTGGGCAGGCGTTCAAGAGGCTCGGCCCAGCTCAGACCGTAGATCCCCTTGGAGTTCTCCACCTGTTTGGCGTCGTGACCATAGGTGCCCGCCATGCCGCAGCAACCCACCGACACCGGCTGCAAACGCGCACCGAAGCGGCCGAACAGGGTGCTCCAGTCACCGTGGGTGGTGGGCTTGGCGGTCTTCTCGGTGCAGTGGGCAAACAGATACCAGGGGTCGGTGCCAGCCTCTTCCCGCAGCGGCAGCGCCTCGGCAGGCAGGGAGAGCAGCCACTCCTGGGGCAGCAGCACCTGGAAATCGCCGCGGGCGGGGCCGAGCGCCTTCACGTACTCGTCCCGGTAGCAGAGCACCAGAGAGGGGTCGACCCCCACCATGGGGATGCCGAGGGCCGCCACCTTGTTGAGGAACTGGGCGCTGCTGGCAGCAGTGCGGGCGAAGGCGCGCAGGAATCCCTTCACGTGCTGAGGCTTGCCGTTGGGTTTGAACGGCAGCAGGTAGGGCTGATAGCCCAGCTTGCTGGCCAGCTTCACTAGGTCACGCACCACGGGGGCGTCGTAGTAGCTGGTGAAGGGATCCTGCACGATGAGCACCACTTTTTGGCGCTGCTCGGGGCTCATGGCCTCGAGGCCCGGCAGATCGAAATAGCGGGCGCGGTGATCCCGCAGCTCCTCGGCCAGGGTCGGCACGGAGAGCAGCGGCACATCCACCATGCCGATGCTCTTCTCGGTCGCCTTCTGGGCCCACTCTTTTTCGAGGAAGAAGTTGACCAGCTTGGGGGCCTTGGCCAGCAGGGGCGCATAGCTTTCTACCGTGCCCACGAAATAATCCTTGGGGCCGCGCAGATATCGGCTGTGATAGAGCTGCATGAAGCGGGCGCGGAAGGTGGGCACATCCACCTTGATGGGGCACTGGCTGGTGCATGCCTTGCACGCAAGGCACCCCTCCATCGCCTCCATCACCTCATGGGAGAAGTCATACTCGCCCCGGGCGCGGGCCACCGTATTGCGGAACTTGTCGACGATCTGCTTGAAGCGTAGACCCCCGCTTTGCAGCGCCACCTCTTCGGCAAGGGGATCGAAGCCCTGCTCCGACAACTGGCGCAGCCATTCACGCATCAGGCCAGCCCGCCCCTTGGGGGAGTGACGGCGGTCGCGGCTGATCTTGACCGAGGGGCACATGGGGGAGTCGGTCTCGAAGGTGAAACACAGACCGTTGCCGTTGCAATCCAGCGCCCGTGTATAGCTCTCGCGCACGGCAATCGGGATCTGGCGGTCGAACTTGCCGCGCTTGGGCCCGTCCACCGAGACAAGCGAAGCGCCGCTGCCATAAGGCATGCAGATCTTGCCCGGGTTGATGCGGTTGGCCGGGTCGAACGCCCCCTTGACCCGTTGCAGCTCTTCCCACAGCTCGCCGAAGAAGGCGGGGCTGTATTCGGAGCGAAAGCCCTTGCCGTGCTCCCCCCACATCAGGCCGCCGTATTTGGCGGTGAGCGCCACCACCTGATCGGAGATGCGCCGCAGCAGCACCTCCTGCTCGGGATCGCACAAGTCCAGCGCCGGGCGCACGTGCAGCACCCCGGCATCGACGTGGCCGAACATGCCGTAGTCAAGGCCGTGAGCGTCCAGCAGGGCGCGAAACTCCATGATGAAGTCCGCCAGGGATTCCGGCGGCACGGCGGTGTCTTCGGTGAAGGCCACCGGCTTCTTGCGCCCCTCGGCGTTGCCGAGCAGCCCCACCGACTTCTTGCGCATGCCATAGATGGTCTCGATGCTCGGCAGGTGGTCGCACACCTGATAGCCAATGACCCCGGCTTCACCACGCGCCAGCAGGCCGTCGATGCGCCGGCACAGCTCCGCCACCTTGGCCTTGTGCGCATCCTCGTCGGTGTCGGCAAACTCGACGATGTTGAGCCCCTGCAGATCCTTGCCGGGCACATCCTGGATGAGATCCTTCACCGAGTGCCAGATGATGTCGGCGCGAGCCAGTCCCAGCACCCGGGAGTCCACCGTCTCCACCGACAGGGCGTGGGCCTGTACCATAAAGGGGGCGTTTCTGAGCGCGGAGGGGAAGCTGTCGTACTTGACGTTGACGAGCGTGCGGTAGCGCGGGATGGGGGTGATGTTGAGCCTGGCTTCGGTGATAAAACCCAAGGAGCCTTCCGAGCCGCACAGCACCCGGCTCACATCCAGAGTGTCGGTATCGGGCTGATAGAGGTGCTTGAGATCGTAACCGGTCAGAAAGCGGTTGAGCTTGGGGAAGGTGGCCTCGATGTCGGCGCGCCGCTCGCGGCCGATGCGATAGAGGGTGCGATAGATCTCCCCCTCCCGGTTCTCGAGGGCCAGCTTGTCCGCCAGACGCTGACCGGTCACCGGCTCGGTCGCCATGAGATCGCCGTTTTCCAGCACGGCCTTGAGGCCGAGCACATGATCCGAGGTCTTGCCGTACACCAGCGACCCCTGCCCCGAGGCATCGGTGTTGACCATGCCTCCCAGGGTGGCCCGGTTGGAGGTGGAGAGATCCGGCGAGAAGAAGTAGCCGTGGGGCTTCAAATAGGCGTTGAGCTGGTCTTTGACCACCCCGGCCTGGGCCCGCACCCAGCCCTCTTCCAGATTAATTTCCATGATCTGGTTCATATGGCGCGAGAGATCGACGATAATGCCGCCGCCCAAGGATTGGCCATTGGTGCCGGTACCGCCGCCGCGAGGGAAGAAACTCAAGGTTGCGTACTCGGGCCCCTGGGCCAGCTTGAGCATCACCGCTATGTCATCCGCGCTGCGCGGATAGAGAACCGCCTGAGGTACGACCTGATAGACGCTGTTATCCGTCGCCATCGCCAACCGGCTTGCATAAGACTTTTCGATATCACCACGAAATGCTGATCGCGCCAGCAACTCAAGAAACTGCAGGGTTGTAGGTGACAAACTGTCCTGGTAATCGAGTCTCGGGATCATGAATCCTTGTTCCCATCCTTTGCTTGATGCCGGCATTCCGGCGACAACGACCGTTCGGGCCTGCCTCTTTGCGGGTGTCCGAACCAGTCCGCTCACATGTGAGCGGGCAGTATATCAGCTAGAAAACCGCTTGCGCGCGCAATCTTCACCATTTGAAAGGAGGACTTTTATGGCTCACTACAGCCATGTTATCAGTACGCTTATTCGCACCGAAAAACAGGCGCTGACCCTGTCGCTGTTTGGTTGCATCACCTTTGCCATTTTCGGGATCGGCTATGGTCTGTTCGTCGGTTCCAACGCCATCATGCTGGACGGCATCTTCACCCTGTTCAGCATGGGCATGACGGGCCTTGGGCTCATCACCGCCTACCTGGTTACCCGCCCCTCCGACGCCCGTTTCCAATACGGCTACGCCCATTTCGAACCCATCGCCAACGTCATCAACGGCGCCATCATTCTGCTGCTCTGCCTCGGTGCCCTCTATGGCGGCATCACCTCCCTGCTGGCGGGCGGACGGGAGATCGATCTCGGCCACGCCCTCATCTATGCCGTCGTCTCCACCTTCTTCTGCAGCATCCTCTATCTCATCGAGGCCGACGTGGCCGAGCGGGTCAACTCCGAGCTGGTGCGGGTGGACTCCAAGGAGTGGCTGGTGGATACCCTGCTCAGCGCCACCCTGCTCATCGGCTTTCTGGTCGCCATCGGGCTCGATACCCTGGGTTACGGCCACTACAACCGCTACATAGACCCCATGCTGGTCTCCCTGCTGGCCCTGTGCGCCACCCTCATTCCCATCAAGGTGCTCGGTCGCAACCTGCGGGAGGTGCTGAAGATCGCCCCCAAGGGAGAGGTCAAGCAGCGAGTCGAACACGAGATCGAGGCCCTGCGCCAGCGCCATGGCATCGAATGCTACAGCCACCTGGCGAAAAGCGGCCGCCGCTTCGATCTCGAGCTCAACATCCTGGTGGCCCCCGGCCAGGAGTGGCCCGTCGAGCGCCAGGATGCCCTGCGCCAGGAGCTCTGGTCCCGCCTCGGCGACACCCTGGGAGACGCCTGGCTGTCGGTCTGCTTCACCCGCGAGAAACGCTGGCTCTGATCCGGCGCTCGTCATTGCGCTGCAACGCGGGGCCCAGTCGCCCCGCGTCATGACTCCCGGCGCAACCGCCGCCAAGTTCCCTCCTCTGTCGAGGCCCCATCCTGCTTACCCCCTCACTCCTCGCGCCTTCCCCCTGTCCCGTTCAACCCGTCAGGAGAAAACGTTTACCACCCCTTCCGGATCAATATTCACTTTCATCCCAGGGAAAAATAATAAAAATTCGTTGCTAAAATAAAGTACCGCCGCTATTTATTCCGATCAGGGATGAAGGCTATTTCCTGCCTGGCAATGGAATTGTTGTTAACCGGAAAAATAAAATAATAAATCTCGTATCATTAAACAGTTGAGGTAATGTCCATGAAGAAAGTACTGATCGCTGCCATAACCCTGGCCATGGCGGGTGCGGCGAGCGCCGCCATTCCCCAGTTGAATTATGAGTGCCCGGGTCAAATCCAGATGCACAGCGATGAAGGTGGCCCCGTCTATATCAATGGCAAGGAGGCCAAACTCAAGAAGTACAGCGAGGAGTTCTACGAGGCCAAGGGCGCCGGCGTCACCCTCTCCATCAGCAACACCGGGGGCCAGTACGATGTCTCCTACACCAGCAAGAAAGGCTCGGGTACCTGCCAGCCAGGCTCCTCTGCGGCCCCTGCTGCAGCCACTGCCTCAGCCCCTGCCCACAAGGGCAGCCTCGCCGAGAAAGCCTGCCTGCAAGCGGTCTCCGCCAAGACCAAGGTGGCCCAGAGCAAGTTGCAGGTGACCGATGTGATGGACTCCGAGGCAGGGGTGGGCGTGACCATCAAGGTGCCGGGTGCCGATGCCCCCTGGTCCTGTCTAAGCGACAAGAAGGGGCATGTTCAGGGCGCGGCCTATACCGGCAATTGACCTGACGACCAGGGTTAACGTCCCCTGAAACAACCCGTGTGAGCGCAAACGAGGAGGCCTGGGCCTCCTTGCTTTTTATACGCTGAATATATGATTAATGTGAATTAGTTGGTGGCGAACAAGTTAAATTTAGAATAATAACTCCATATCAAACACCATAACCCCCTCTATTCCTTCTTTCTCCCATGACACAGCCGCAATATTTCCCCCTGAAACAAATTATTACAAAAATAATGGATATATATGAGCCTGATGAATCCGGTTGTTGGTATCAGATCGTTTATTTTCCTTGTTCAGCACCTATATTTGTGATCGTGTCAATGTGTCGCTCTTTTATCTCCAGTCAAACTTGGCTGCGCATCAATGCCCCTTTCCCTTGCCTCCCCCGTCGGCAATCCCTTCGTCGCGTCCCCCCTGACAGCCCCCTTGCCAAATGGCGGCGAGTCGTTATCATCAGGGCTCACTTTTGACCCGAGGTTTTATTGCCCATCATGGACAATCCCCGAAGTAGCCCTTCGTCTTTTCCCATCAAAGCCTATCTGTACCTGCTCAACCAACGCCTCTGAAGCGATCGTCTCCGTCACCACGGCCACGCCGTGACCACGATTCACTGCATCTGTCTTCATTGAGGTCAATCACATGGAATTCTTGCTGGACCCGTCAATCTGGGTCGGTCTGCTTACCCTGATCATCCTGGAAATCGTTCTCGGGATAGACAACCTGGTCTTCATCGCCATCCTGGTGAAAAAACTGCCCCCCGCCCAGCGGGACAAGGCGCGCATCATCGGTCTCTCCCTGGCCCTGCTGATGCGCCTGGGACTGCTCACCATCATGTCATGGCTGGTCACCCTCACGGCTCCTCTGCTGCACATCTGGGATCACCCCTTCTCCGGTCGGGATCTCATCCTGATGGGAGGCGGCCTCTTCCTGCTGTTCAAGGCCACCTCCGAGCTGCATGAGCGACTCGAGGCCAAGCCCGAGGAGCAAGGCTGCACCGGCGTCTATGCCGGGTTCGGGGTGGTGATCGCCCAGATCCTGGTGCTGGATGCGGTCTTCTCCCTGGACTCCATCATCACCGCCGTCGGCATGGTGGATCACCTCGGCGTCATGATGGCGGCCGTGACCATCGCCATGGTAGTGATGGTGCTCGCCTCCAAGCCCCTGACCCGCTTCGTCAACGCCCACCCCACTGTGGTGGTGCTCTGCCTGAGCTTCCTCTTGATGATCGGCTTCAGCCTGGTGGCGGAGGGCTTCGGCTTCCACATTCCGAAGGGCTACCTCTACGCGGCCATCGGCTTCTCGGTGCTCATCGAGTTCTTCAACCAGCTCGCCCAGCGCAGTGCCCTGCTCCATGAGGCTCGCCAGCCCCTGCGCGAGCGCACCACCGCCGCCATCTTCAAGCTGATGGGGGGGAACAAGCGCTCAGCCCACCCGCAGGAGGACGAAGAAGAGGTGCAGGCTCAGCCCCTGCCCCCCGGTTTCGGTGAAGAGGAGCGTTACATGGTGAGCGGCGTGCTGTCGCTGGCCGAGCGTTCCATTCGCACCATCATGACCCCGCGCTCCGAGATGGAGTGGATCGACGTGAGCGACAGCGAGGACGAGATCCGCGCCCTGCTGCAACGGGCCCCCCACAGCCTGTTCCCGGTCTGTGACGGGAAGCTGGACGAGATCATCGGGGTGGTCAAGGCACGGGATCTGCTGTTTGCCCTCAACGAGGGGCAGTCCCTGGCAGCACTTGCCAGACAGAACGAGCCCGTCATCGTGCCCCAGACCATCAACGTGATCCGGCTGCTGGCGGAGCTGCGCCAGGCCAGGGGCAGCCTCATCCTAGTGGCGGACGAGTTTGGCGTCATCCAGGGACTGGTCACCAACCACGATCTGCTGGAGGCCATCGTCGGCGAACTGCCGGACGAGGACGAGACCCCCGATGTGGTGCGCGAGGGCGAGCACTGGCTCATCCACGGCACCACCAACATCCATCAGGTGGAGCAGGCCCTGAACTGCGACGGTCTGGTGAGCGAGAGCGACGAGTACGTGACCCTGGCGGGCATGTTGCTCTCCCACTTCGGCAGCCTGCCAGACGTCGGTCAGCAGTTGCACCTCGGCCAGTTCCGCTTCGAGGTCATGGCCGTGAGCGAGCGGCGCATCGAGCGAGTACGGGTTACCCCACTCTCCCCTTGATCATCGGCGGCAATCACAGCAAGAGAGGGCCCTTGGCCCTCTTTTTTCTGGCGCGAACCAGGCCCCTCCCGGGCCATTGCTGCGATAACGGCAATTCTCTTCTGCAATACCCCCTCTTTTTCACAATAACAATCCCCTCTAGAGTCACCTCACTCCCAAAGATTGAGGAATCCATCATGCACCACGATCCCCTGTTCTGCCCCCTTCGCCTCGGCCAGCTGCACCTTGCCAACCGCATCGTCATGCCCCCCATGACCCGCTCCCGCGCCAGCCAGCCCGGGGACGTGGCCAACGCCATGATGGCGACCTACTACGCCCAGCGTGCCGGGGCCGGCCTCATCATCAGCGAAGGCACCCAGATAGATCCCCTGGGCAAGGGCTACGCCTGGACGCCGGGCATCCACAGCGCCGAGCAGGTGGCAGGCTGGAAGCAGGTAACCAATGCCGTCCACGCCGAGGGGGGCATCATGTTCGCCCAGCTCTGGCACGTGGGCCGGGTCACCCATCCTGACAACATCGGCGGCGCCCAGCCCCTCTCCTCCTCCGCCATCCAGGCCAAGGGAGTGAAGGTATTCGTCGACAACGGCAGCGATGCCCCGGGGTTTGTGGAGACCGTCACCCCGCGCGCCATGACCCAGGCCGACATCGACGCCGTGGTGGGGCAGTTTCGCCAGGCTGCCCGCAACGCCATGGAGGCGGGCTTTGACGGCATCGAGTTGCACGCCGCCAACGGCTACCTCATCAACCAGTTCCTCGACTCCGAGTCCAATACCCGCACCGACGGCTATGGCGGTTCGCTCGAAAACCGGCTGCGCTTCCTGAAAGAGGTGACCGAGGCGGTCTGTGACGAGATCGGTCCCGACCGGGTCGGGGTACGCCTTGCGCCACTCACCACCCTCAACGGCACCGTGGATGCCAACCCCCAGGAGACCTATCTGGCCGCCGCGCGCTTGCTGGGCCAGCTCGGCGTGGTCTATCTGCACGTCGCCGAAGCGGACTGGGACGACGCCCCCCTGATGGCGGAGAGCTTCAAGCAGGGGCTGCGCGACGCCTTCCCCAACACCCTCATCTACGCCGGCAAATACGATGGGGAGCGCGCCCGCGCCGCCATCGAGGCGGGCTGGGCCGACATGATTGGCTTCGGTCGCCCCTTCGTGGCCAACCCCGACTTGCCGAACCGCCTGCGCCACGGCCATCCGTTCGCCCCCCATGATCCCGCCACCCTGTTTGGCGGCGGCGAGAAAGGGCTGACGGACTACCCCGTCTATGGGGCAGAGCGGGCATAAGGCGGCTGGCGCCGAACCTCTTCCCGGGCGGGCCCTCCAACAGGGGGCTCGCCTTGTTGTCTTGCCAGTGCAACAGCAGTTCAAGGCATTGTTACGCCATGTGAGTCAATCAAGGCACCCACCCCTCTCATCCAAGGAGTCACCATGACCCATACCCAGGCCTGGTGCTGGCACGCCCCCGGCGAACCGGACCAGCTCACCCTCACCCGGCAAGCGCTCCCCACCCCCGGGCCCGACGAGGTCCTCATAGCCAACCGGATCATCGCCTTCAATCCGGTGGACTGGAAACTCATCGAACAGGGTCATCCCCACTGGCAGCCAGGCCATGTGCCTGGCGTCGATGGCATGGGCACCCTGGTGGCACTGGGGGCCAATGTCACCCACCTGCGCCCCGGCACCCGGGTCGCCTATCACACCGACCTGCGCCACGGCGGCAGCTTTGCCCGCCACACCCTGGTGCCGGCTCGCGCCCTGATGCCGGTGCCCGATGCCCTGAGCGACGAGGCGGCCGCCGCGCTCCCCTGCCCCGGCCTCACCGCCTGGCAGGCACTGGCCAAGCTGCCTCACCTGCACGGGGAGGCCCTGCTCATCACTGGGGCTGGCAGCAGTGTCGGCCGCTTCGCGGTGCAACTTGCCCTCCAGAAGGGGGCCCGCGTCTTTGCCAGCGCCAGCCCGCGCCATCACCAGTGGCTCAAACAGCTAGGCGTGCAGGGGGTGGCGGACTATCGGGATCCCGACTGGCTGGCCCAGTTGCAGGCCGCCAACGGCGGTGAACCCTTCGAGGGGATCATCGATCTGGTCTCCAGCCAGCAGGCAGAAGCCTTGCTGCCTGCCCTTGGCTATTACGGCCACATGGTGACTGTGCTCGGGCGCATCGCGCGCAACCCGCTGCCCGCCTTTAGCCATTGCCACTCATTGCACGAGATTGCCCTCGGCGCCCAGCACGCCTTTGGCTCGGACAAACAGTGGAGCCGTCTGGTGGCGGCCGGTGTCGCCATGATGGCGCAGATGGCGAGCGGCGAGCTGACCCTGCCGCCGCTGGTGGTGGGCGACTTCGACGCCCTGCCCTCCCTTCTCACTCGCGTCAAGCAGGAGGGACAAGGGGAAAAGTATCTGGTGAGAGTGGATTGATACCCGCCCAACGATGGCACAAAGAGGCCCGCCATGGCGGGCCTCCTCCATTCAAGGTGTGCAAGGCGGCCTGCTCAGTGCAGGCTCACCCCGTGCAGGGCGGCATGGAGGCGAATGTCCCGGGTCAGACGCACCTTGTCCGCGAGGCTCAGCCAGCTCGCCTCCACGGCATTGAGACTGAGGCGGCACAGCTGCTCCTGGCTGGCGCCAAGCCCGTCGGCCAGGGCCTGGAAGTTGGCCCCCAGGTATCCCCCGAAATAGGCGGGATCGTCGGAGTTCACGGTGACGCAGAGCCCCTGCTCCAGCAGCCTCAGCACATTGTGCTGGGCCATCTGGTCAAACACCCTGAGCCGCACGTTGGAGAGGGGGCAGACGGTGAGGGGCAGCCGGGTGTCGGCAAGATAGCTCAGCAGCGCGGGATCCTCGACGCAGCGCACCCCGTGATCGATGCGTTGCACTCCGAGCTCCCGGATCGCCTGCCAGATGTAGTCAGCCGGCCCCTCCTCCCCCGCGTGGGCCACCACCGGCAGCCCCAGCTCGCGGCAGCGAGCGAAGACCCGGGCGAACTTGCTGGGCGGGTTGCCCTGCTCCCCCGAATCGAGGCCGACCCCGTGCAGGCGCGCCAGGTGCGGCGTGGCCTCTGCCAGGGTGGCGAATGCCGCCTCTTCACTCAGGTGGCGCAGGAAGCTCATGATGAGCCGCCAGCTGATGCCAAAGGCTGCTTCCCCAGCCTGCAACGCCCGCTCGATGCCCCCCAACACGGTGGCAAAGGGCACGCCGCGGGCGGTGTGGGTCTGGGGGTCGAAGAAGATCTCCACGTGCACCACGTGATCGGCAACGCAGCGCTCGAGATAGGCCCAGGTGAGGTCGAAGAAATCCTGTTCGTGGATGAGCACGCTGGCGCCGAGGTAGTAGAGATCGAGGAAGGATTGCAGGCCGTCGAACTCATAGGCGGCGCGCAGGCTGTCGACATCGGGCCAGGGCAGCGCCACCCCGTTGCGCTGACCGAGGGCGAACATCAGCTCGGGTTCGAGGGTCCCCTCGATATGCAGGTGCAGTTCCAGCTTGGGCAAGTCGGCAATAAAGTGCTCCATGATGACGGCTCCATCGTCAGACTCCGTGCGGGCACCACCGGGGCGGCGCCCTCCCTTCGCCTTCATTGTGCACCCATCTGGCCCACCGAGGGAGACTTGTCATCAAAGGGCCTTATAATGGCGGCACAAAAACCATAACCGATTGAAGAGACAAACAGAGGGATGCCCTGTCCCCGCTCTTGCGCCCTACAAGGAGATTTCATGAAGAAAAACGTCATCTGTGACATTGACGGCGTCATCCTGCACAACAACGATCTCATTCCCGGCGCCGACCGCTTCGTCCACCGCCTGCTGGAGCAGGGCAGCAAGCTCCTGTTCCTCACCAACTACCCGGCCCAGACCCAGAAAGATCTGCAAAACCGCTTCCGCTCCGCCGGAATAGAGGTGCCCGAGGAGTGCTTCTACACCTCCGCCATGGGCACCGCCGACTTTCTCAAGCGCCAGGATGGTAAGAAGGCCTATGTGATTGGCGAAGGGGCCCTGACCCACGAGCTCTACAAGGCCGGCTTCACCATCACCGATATCGACCCGGACTTCGTGGTGGTGGGGGAGACCCGCAACTACAACTGGACCATGATGCAGCAGGGCGCCAAGTTCGTGGATCAGGGGGCCCGCTTCATCGCCACCAACCCCGACACCCACGGCCCCCTGATGTACCCGGCCTGCGGCGCCCTGTGCGCCCCCATCGAGCGGATGACCGGCAAGAAGCCCTTCTATGTCGGCAAGCCGAGCGCCTGGATCATTCGCGCGGCCCTCAACCGGATGGAGGCCCACTCCGACGACACCATCATCATCGGCGACAACCTGCGCACCGACATCCTGGCAGGCTTCCAGGCCGGTCTCGAGACGGTGCTGGTGCTCTCCGGGGTGAGCAAGGTGGCGGACATCGACCGCATGCCGTTTCGACCGAACCACATCTTTGACTCCGTGGTGGACATCGACATCGTCTGATCCCGGGTGCCGCCCTTCCGGTAGCCTTCAGCCTGCACGGGCCCCCTTGGCAAAGGGGGCCCGTTTCGTTTAACGTAAGCGCAAAATCGTTAAACAAACTAAACGGGAGCAGGATGCTCCTTCGCCACTCAAGGACGCACCATGAAGAGCCTGAACGACTGGATCCTGCTGGACAAACACACTGTCTCCCCCACCCCGCTGATGCCGGCCCCCGAGCGCATCAGGGCCGGGACGCCGAGCCAGACGGCATGGAACCACTACTCCGACCCGAGCCAGCAGTTTCACGTGGGCTTCTGGGCTTGCGAGCCGGGCTGCTGGGCCGTTCACTATACCGAACACGAATACTGCCAGATGCTGGAAGGGGAGGCGGTGATCCACGACGAGCAGGGCGGCCGGCTGCACCTCAAACCGGGGGTTCAGTTCGTCATTCCCGCCGGTTTTGTCGGGCAGTGGGAGACCCTCACCCCTTGTCGCAAGCTCTATGTGATCTTCGAACCCGACGCGAGTTGACGCGCACGTCAACCCTGACCCTCTCTCTTCAGGCGGCCGGACGGCCGCCATCCCCTGCGCAACTTGACGCTTACGGCATGATTTTCTGCGGTTTTCCCGCTTGCAAAAGGGTTTTCCGCTAGGCATTGTGATTGGCGAGGAATGTAAATGGAATTTCGAGCCCAAACGTGGGGGGCTCATATAAAAATCAAGAGGATTACCGCCAATGTGTTCTATTTTCGGCATTCTGGACATCAAGACCGACGCCACTGCCCTGCGCAAATCGGCCCTGGAGATGTCCAAGCGACTGCGTCACCGCGGGCCTGACTGGTCCGGCGTCTACAGCTCCGACAAGGCCATCCTGGTGCACGAGCGCCTGGCCATCGTCGATCCGGGCAACGGCGCACAGCCTCTCTACAATCCCGAGCGCACGCACGTATTGGCCGTCAACGGCGAGATCTACAACCACAAGGAGCTGGAGAAGAACCTCAAGGTCGACTTCCAGTTCCAGACCCACTCCGACTGTGAAGTGCTGCTGGCCCTCTACAAGGAGAAGGGCCCGGCGTTCCTGGACGATCTGAACGGCATCTTCGCCTTCATCCTCTATGACGCCGAGCAGGATGCCTACCTGATTGGTCGCGACCACATGGGGATCATCCCCCTCTATACCGGCCGCGACGAACACGGCAACTTCTATGTCGCCTCCGAGATGAAGGCCCTGGTGCCGGTCTGCAAGAGCGTCGAGACCTTCCCGCCGGGACACTACCTGTGGAGCAAGGATGGCGAGCTTAAACAGTGGTATAAACGGGACTGGATGGAGTACGCGCCGGTCGAGCACAACGTCAGCGACAAGGCCGAGCTCAAAGCGGCCCTGGAAGCGGCGGTCAAGCGCCAGCTGATGTGCGACGTGCCCTACGGCGTGCTGCTCTCCGGTGGTCTGGATTCGTCCGTCATCTCCGCCATCACCAAGCTCTATGCCGCCCGCCGGGTGGAAGACGATGGCAAGAGCGAAGCCTGGTGGCCCCAGCTGCACTCCTTCGCCGTCGGCCTGGAAGGGTCGCCGGATCTCGCTGCCGCCCGCAAGGTGGCCGATCACCTCGGCACCATCCACCACCAGATCCACTTCACCGTGCAGGAAGGGCTGGATGCCCTGCGGGACGTCATCTATCACCTCGAGACCTATGACGTCACCACCATCCGCGCCTCCACGCCCATGTATCTGATGGCCCGCTACATCAAGGCGATGGGGATCAAGATGGTGCTCTCCGGCGAAGGCTCCGACGAGCTGTTCGGCGGCTACCTCTACTTCCACAAGGCCCCCAACGCCCGCGAGTTCCACGAAGAGAACGTGCGCAAGCTCGCCTCCCTGCACCTCTATGACTGCCTGCGGGCCAACAAGTCCATGGCCGCCTGGGGCGTGGAAGGCCGCGTGCCCTTCCTCGACAAGGAGTTCATGGACGTGGCGATGCGCCTCAATCCCGCCGACAAGATGTGCGGCAAGGGCAAGATCGAGAAGCACATCCTGCGGGAAGCCTTCGAGGATCTGCTCCCCCACGAAGTGGCGTGGCGCCAGAAGGAGCAGTTCTCCGACGGCGTAGGCTACTCCTGGATTGACAGCCTGAAAGCCATGGTCGAGGAAGAGGTGACGGATCAGATGTTCGAGGCGGCCGCCTTCCGCTTCCCCGTCAACACCCCGCTCACCAAGGAGGCGTACTACTACCGCGCCATCTTCGACGAGCACTTCCCGCTGGAGTCCGCCGCCCGCACCGTGCCCTACGGCAAGTCGGTCGCCTGCTCCACCCCGACCGCGCTCGAATGGGATGCCAAGTTCAAGGAGATGGCCGATCCCTCCGGTCGCGCCGTGATGGACGTCCACCAGCAGGGTTACTGATCGCCCCTGACCTGAATACAAAGCCCCTCTCGAGGGGCTTTGTTGTTTTCTGCCATTCCATTGCCGCTTTTTGCCTTCCCCTTCCCTGTTTGCGGCTTGGCGCAGGAAACGCCTCGTGTCACATTGTCTGCGCCTGGAAGCAAAGATAACGACACAAGGAAGAGACCATGAAACGACTGTTACTGCCCCTGATACTGGGCACCCTCCTTTTCAATGGCGCCGCCTGCGCGGGCGACCACCTCTGGAGTCAGAGCCTGCCCGATTACAGCCAGGGTTATGACGAGACGCGGGATCCGGCCCGCGATCTCGCCGCCGCTACCGCCAAGGCCAGTGCCGAGGGCAAGAAAGTCCTGTTGCTGGTGGGGGGCGAATGGTGCAGTTGGTGCCAGGAGATGAACCGCTTTCTGGACCGGGAACCCGATCTCGCCGGCCAGCTCAACCGCACCTTCGTGGTGGTCAAGGTGAACGTCAGCGAGCAGAACAAGAATGAATCCTTCCTGAAAGACTATCCCGAGTATCTGGGGGTCCCCCACTTCTACGTGCTGGATGCCAAAGGCAGGCTGCTCGAGTCCTTCAACACCGGGCTGCTGGAGAAGGGGAAGAGTTACGACGGGGAGAAACTCGGCAAATTTATCGCCTATTTCCAGCCCAGGACCACCCACGGCTGACTCGCCAGTCAATCAAACAGGGCCCCGCACGGTCAGTGACAGTACAGGGCCTTGATGGAAGCGCAAACAGGGAAGTGGCATGTCTGCGACAAACAGGCCATCCATCACCCCGGACAAGGACGAAAAAGATGTTGCGAATACTGGGCAAGGCGTCGTCAATCAATGTGCGCAAGGTACTGTGGACCTGTGCTGAGCTGACCCTCCCGTTCGAGCTGGAGGAGTGGGGATCCGGCTTCAAACCCACGGACACCCCGGCGTTTCTGGCGCTCAACCCCAATGCCATGGTGCCCGTCATTCAGGATGAGGATTTTACGCTGTGGGAGTCGAACACCATCATCCGCTACCTGGCGACGCGCCATGGTGCCAATGCACTCTATCCCGCCGAGGCGAGAGCCAGGGCTCGGGTCGATCAATGGATTGACTGGCAGGCATCGGACTTGAACAGCGCCTGGCGCTACGCCTTCCTGTCGCTGGTGAGGCGCTCCCCCCAGCATCAAGACCATCAGGCCCTTCACGCAGCTTGCCTGCAGTGGTCTCACTGCATGGAGATCCTGGAGAGACAGCTTCAAACAACCGGAGGATATGTGGCCGGTCCGCACTTCTCGCTGGCAGACATTCCCATCGGGCTGTCAGTCAACCGCTGGCTGGAGACGCCCTATGATCGCCCGTCGCTACCCGCCGTGGACGACTACTACCAGCGACTGAAAGAGCGGCCGGGGTTTCGACGCTATGGGGCCAATGGCACGCCCTGAGGCGAGCAAGATAACCCGGGCAAGGAAAGAGATGGCAGACCGGGCCAACGCGCTGGCCCGGTCTGCACAGCTTCAGGGCTGGGCATCCGGCTGATTGGCGGGGGCCGCCTTGATAAAGGCCTGCAACTGCTCGCAGTTGGCGACGATGCGCGCAATGGTGGGGTAGTCATCCAGGGTCATGTCGAAGCGGCGGGCGTTGTAGACCTGGGGCACCAGCATGCAGTCCGCCAGGGTGACCTCGTTGCCCACGCAATAGATGCCGGCGGTGGTCATGAGAAGCTGCTCCAGCGCGGTGAAGGTCTCGTCTATCCAGTGGCGATACCAGGCATCCCGCGCCATCTTGCTCTGCCCCAACTCCTGCTCCAGGTAGTGCAGCACGCGCAGGTTGTTGAGGGGGTGGGTGTCACAGGCGATCATGTTGACTATCTGGCGCACCCGGGCACGTTCGATGGGCGCGGAGGGCATCAGGGGGTAGGCGGGATAGGTCTCGTCGAGGTACTCCATGATGGCCACCGACTGACCCAGATGCACGTCATCGTCCACGAGAAACGGCACCAGTCCCTGGGGATTGACCCGGCGGTAGGCCTTCTCCTTCTGCTCACCCTGCCGCAAGTTGACCGGGTGCTGCTCATAATCGAGCCCCTTGAGTTGCAGTACCAAACGCACGCGAAAGCTGGCCGATGAGCGCCAATATCCAAACAACTGCAGCATAGTGTGTCCCTGTGGTGGCAGGTGTCTGCCACCTGCCGTGTCGCCCGCCCCTCCAGGGGTCGGGCTCTCCTAGCTCGCCCGCTCGGCCGTTGCTTGCGTGACCCGCTGCAAAATGGTGCCAAACAGACTCATCCCGTTGCGATCCTGCATCGCGATGGACACTGTATCACCAAAGCGCAGAAAGGGTGTAGTGGCTTGACCTGACTCGATAATTTCCAGCATCCGCCGCTCGGCAAGGCAGGAGGATCCCCGGCTTCTGTCGTAGTTGGAGACGGTGCCCGAGCCGATGATGCAACCCGCCCCAAGCGGCCTTGTCTTGGCGGCATGGGCAATCAGCTCATCAAAGTTGAAGGTCATGTCCACCCCGGCGTCGGGTTGCCCGAACAGGGCGCCGTTGAGGTGGGTCACCAGGGGCAGGTGGACCTTGCCAT
The DNA here is from genome assembly GCF_040908005.1 of Aeromonas sp. s1(2024). Taxonomy (NCBI): domain Bacteria; kingdom Pseudomonadati; phylum Pseudomonadota; class Gammaproteobacteria; order Aeromonadales; family Aeromonadaceae; genus Aeromonas; species Aeromonas sp. s1(2024). The sequence continues at coordinate 109,627 of NZ_JBFOCW010000005.1, forward strand.
CGCGCCAGTCATCCCCCAGCTCGTCCGGGGTGATAGCCACCGGCGAGAAGCTGCTGGAGGGCTTGGACTGGAAGAAGCCAAAGCCCTTGGCAAGCTCCCCGGGAATGAGGTTGCGCAGGCTCACGTCGTTGACCAGCATCAAGAGCTTGATGTGGCTCGCCGCCCCCTGCGAACGGGTGCCCATGGGCACGTCGTCGGTGATGACGGCGACTTCCGACTCGAAGTCGATCCCCCACTCCTCGGAGCCCATCACGATGGGGCCACGGGGCGGCAGGAAGCTGTCAGAGCCTCCCTGATACATCAGGGGATCGTGCCAGAAGCTTTCTGGCATGTCGGCGCCGCGCGCCTTGCGCACCAGCTCCACGTGATTGACGTAGGCACTGCCGTCAATCCACTGGTAGGCGCGGGGCAGCGGGGAGAGGCACGCCTCCTCATCGAAGGGGAAGGCGTCGGGGCAGGCGCCCTCGTTGAGTCGCTGATAAACCTTCGCCAATTGCGGCGCCACTTCTCCCCACTGGTCGAGGGCCGACTGCAGGGTCGGGGCGATGGTCGTCACATGGACGGCGCGCGCCAGATCGCGGCTCACCACCACCAGGGCGCCGTCGCGCTTGCCATTGTTCAGGGTTGCCAGTTTCATATCGAATTCCTTATTTGCCGAGCGTCTCTGGACGCTGCCAGCTGGTGACATAACCGGGGTGTTCGACCCCTTCGCAGATCGGGCCGACGGCCAGGGCATCCCGGGTGTCGAGCATCACCGCCACCTCGTCGGTGAAGGTCTTGGCATGGGCCTGCCCTGCCGCAAAGGCCTTGGGATGGGGACCATGGGTGAAGCCGGCAGGGTGGAAGGTGACCATGCCCCGCTTGATGTTGTCCCGGCTGAAGAAGTCCCCGGCGTGGTAGAATAGCACTTCGTCGAAGTCGTCGTTGCTGTGGTAGAAGGGCACCCGCAGGGCGCCTGGGTCACTCTCGATGGGACGCGGCACGAAGGTGCAGACCACGAACCGGCTCGCCACGAAGGTGGTGTGGGCCGAGGGAGGCAGGTGGTAGCGGTGGCTCATCAGCGGGCGGATATCCCGCCAGTTGAGGCGCACCACGCACAAGTCCCCGTGCCACCCTTGTGCATCCAGCGGGTTGAACGGCCAGGTGACGACCGAGACCTGATCGTGGCGCTTGATCTGCAGCGACCAGGGGTTTTCATCCTGCTGGGCAAGGAAGCGCTCGTTGATGGCGGGCACGTCCAGGGCCGCCGGATCGAAGATGGCGTGATTGCCCACCAGTCCCTTGTCCGGCAGCTGATAACTGTCTTCCGTCGCCTCTATCATCAGGATGAAGAGGGGCGCGGTGGGCTCGATGCGCCACATGGTGCCACGGGGGATCACCACATAGTCGCCATCTCTCAAGATGAGGTGTCCGTAGTCGCAGTAGAACTCTCCGCTCCCCTCGTGAATGAACAGGAGCTCGTCGCCATCGGCGTTGCGCACCAGAAACGGCATGGGCTCATGCAGGCGCCAGATGCGGTAGCGGCAGTGGGGGTTGCTGAGAATATCCGGCATCACCCAGGGGGAGAGGGAGCTCACCTCCTCCTGCAGATCGTTCAAGTCAAACGCCCGTGGCCGAAGCGGCCCCTCCCAGTTGACCCAGTCGGTGGGAGCATGCTTGTGGTGCATGTGGGTGGCCGGACCGAAGAAGCCCGAGCGCCCCAGCTCGCGCTCATAGATGGCCTGCTCCGGCAGATCGGCATGGGCCTGGCGGGAGTGGGTTCCCTCCCGATGGGGGAAGCTTATCCAGTTACGCATCGCTCGGTTCTCCGTTTTTCTGGCCCTGCGCGGCACTGTTCACCTCCCCTTGCGTGGATCCGTCCAGCACGCCACGGCGGATCTGATCCAGCTCGATAGATTCGAACAATGCCTGGAAGTTGCCCTCACCAAAGCCCTCGTTGCCCTTGCGCTGGATGATCTCGAAGAACACGGGCCCGATGACGGTGTCCGTGAAGATCTGCAGCAGGATGCCGTCCTTCGTCGGCGAGCCGTCGATGAGGATGCGCAGCGCCTTCAGCGCGGCCAGATCCTCCTGATGACCCGCGACCCGGCTGTCCACCTTCTCGTAGTAGGTGTCCGGCGTCGGCATGAAGCCGGTTCCCCGCCCTCTGAGCGTGCGGATGGTGTGATAGATGTCGGCAGAGGCGAGCGCGATGTGCTGGATCCCCTCCCCCTTGTACTGGCGCAGGTACTCCTCTATCTGGGACTTGTCGTCCGCCGACTCGTTGATGGGGATGCGAATTTTGCCGCAAGGGGCCGTCATGGCGCGCGAGTGCAGTCCTGTCAGCTTGCCCTCGATGTCGAAGTAGCGGATTTCCCGGAAGTTGCCGATCCGCTCGTAGAAATTCGACCAGAGGTTCATATTGCCGCGATGGACGTTGTGGGTCAGGTGGTCGATCTCATAGAGCCCTGCGTCCACCTCGGCCATGCGGGCCTGCCAGTCGGGGTAGAAGATAAAGTCCACGTCATAGATGGAGCCGCGCTCGCCATAGCGATCGACAAAGGAGAGGGTACTCTCGCCGATGCCGTAGATGGCGGGGATGTTGAGTTCCATGGGGCCGATTTTGCCCACAAACGGCTTGGCCCCCTGGCCAATGGCGTACTGCTGGGCACGGCCGGCATCGCTCACCCGAAACGCCATGCCGCACACGCTCGGACCATGGGCCCGGGCAAACTCCTCCGCCTGGGAGTGGGGCTCGGCATTGACCACGAAGTTGATGTCCCCCTGGCGATAGAGCCAGCACTGCTTGTGCCTGTGCTTGGCCACTTCGGCAAAGCCCAGTGAGACGAACAACGCCTTGAGGGCCGCAATGCCCTTGAGATCCGGCGCCGTGTACTCGACGAACTCAAACCCGTCGGTGCCAAGGGGGTTGATGGTGTGAGTACGGGAAGAAGGGGTGGTCATGATGCGCTCCTTGCGATGAACTGATAACGAAACGGGTCACGCCGCAAGGGCTCGACAGGCAGCCCGCACGGCATTGTTAACAACTTGTTTCATTAGAGTGGCGGGCGCAGGGAATGAGAAGGGGCGGCGTTCAGATAGTTTGGCGGGAATCCGCGCCAAAGAATGTAAATGAAATGTGACATCACAGCCCCAGCCTTGCACTGCGCTCGTTAGCGTCCCGCAAGGCTGTCAGCTTTGCCTTACAACGACCAATAACAGGGTTCGATATGGGGCAGTACCGCCCTCATCTTCCACAATCGAGTCCTTGTGGGGTTGATGAGCCAGGCCTGCTCCCCCAACGCCAGCAGGGGCAGATCGTGCAGGCTGTCACTCAGGGTGAGTGCGGCCTCCAGGGTCAGGAGCTCAGGCAGCAGCTTGTGCCTGCCATGGCAATAGAAGCGCGGCACCAGGCCGCCGAAACGGTAACCCATCCGCGAGCCGATGATGCGGTGAGGGAGCCTTGGCAGTTGACGATGGAGCTGGGCACGGACCAGGGCGCGGGGACTGGCGGAGATGACCCAGCAGCGGTGCCCCTCCCCCGTCAGGAGGGCTCGCGCCTCCCGATACAGACCGGGCCGGGTCAGGCTGTACTGCCGTACCAGGGCGCGCCAGGCCAGGGGGGATAGCCCGAGGGTGATGGCCCACCAGATGAGTGCAATGCCGCGACTGCGCTGACCTGGCAGCAGATAGATCACGGCACCGAACGCCATCAGTGGCCACAGCAGCAGCGGCCAGATACGGCGGCGCAAGATGAAACGCAGCAACCCCGCATGGCTGTCATCCGGCGCTAGGGTGTCATCGAAGTCGGCCAGGATCCAGCCGTGGGCTGGGACTCTCGCGGTTGCTGCGCTCATTCGGTGATCTCTGCGATGGCGGCATGCAACTCGGGCAGGAGGAACAGCGCTCCTTCATCGGGCGGACAAACGAGATCGAAGCTCTCACCTGCCAGGGTGAAGGCGAGGCGCCAGGCGTGCAGATAACCGCGATCCGCCGCCGTGCCGCCGTAACGCTCATCTCCGAGGATGGGGGCTCCCACGCTCTTCAAGGCCACCCGGATCTGGTGGGTCTTGCCGGTCCGGGGCTTGATACGATAAAGGCGCAGCCCCTCGCGCACCGAAACGGAGTCGAACCAGCTAATGGCCGGGTTATCCTGGGTGCGGCTCAGCATCCAGCTGCCGCCTCGCCCTTTCTCCATGTCACCCTTCACCCAGCCCTGCTTCTTCTTCGGCTTGCGATCGGAGAGTGCCAGATACTGCTTGCTCACTTCCCGCGCCGCAAAAGCCATGCTGAGGGCGCGATTCGCTTCGGCGGTGCGGGCCAGCAGCACCAGCCCAGAGGTCATCTTGTCCAGTCGATGGACCGGATAGAGGTCAAGACCGGTATCCATTCTGACCCGATTGACGAGACCCGGCTCGCCGGCATCATCGTGCATGCCAATGCCCGGACGCTTGTTGATCACCATGAAATCTTTGTGCTGCAATTGTATCCGGTACATGTATAACCCTTTAGAATGTTATTTGTTAACAACTTGAATGCAGGCCTGCAGGCCATCTTCATGGACCCTCAGCACAAGAATCGCACGAATGAAAAAATGCCTGTTTTGGCTGTTGTTGCTTGGCATCACTTGCTTCTCGCCCCTCCAGGCCAGTGAACGGACACGTGATCTGCCGGAGAAGGTGGTATTGCAGTTGCGCTGGCTGCATCAGCCCCAGTTTGTGGGCTATCACATGGCCAAGGCCAAGGGGTATTACGCCGACGCTGGTCTGGATGTCGAGATAAGGCCAGGTGGCAAGGGAATAAGTCCGGTTCAGGAGGTGCTGGCCGGACGCGCCGACTTTGGCGTCGGCAACACCGAGGTGCTGACCCACTACGCCCAGGGCAAGCCGCTGCTGGCGCTGGCCAGCGTCTACCAGCACTCTCCCTCCATCTTCCTGGCACGCCGCGACAGCGGCATTCTCACCGTTGCGGACATGCGTGGCAAACGGATCATGATGTTTCCGGGTCATCAGGATGCCGAACTGCTGGCCACCCTCTACTATCAGGGGCTTCACGAGCGCCAGCTCATCCCGGTCCCCACTTCGGTCAACATCGACGATCTGATCGCCGGCCGGATAGACATCTTCAACGCCTATCTGAGCAATGAGCCCTTCTATCTGGAAGAGCGCGGCATCTCGGTGTCCGTCATCAACCCTCGCAACTACGGCATCGATTTCTACAGCGACATTCTCTTCACCACCCAGGCACAGGAGCGGCTCAATCCGGAGCGGGTGGCACGTTTTCGTGCAGCCAGCCTCAAGGGATGGCGCTATGCCCTCACCCACCCCGAGGAAGCCATCGCCCTGCTGCGCACAGAGTATGGCGTCAACCGCAGTCAGGCCCACATGGAATACGAGTTGCAGATGAGCAAGGAGATGATCCAGCCGCTCTATGTGGAGATCGGGTATATGAATCCGGATCGCTTCGCTCACATCATGCAGCAGCTGGTGGAGATAGGCCTCCTTGCCAAACCGGTCTCCCTGACCCGTTTTCTCTATCAGGTTCCCTCAGAACAGTGGAGCTTCTGGCGTCCATGGTTCCTGCTGAGCCTGGGGGTTGGTGGTCTCATCCTGCTGCTCTCCCTCTATCTTCTGATGAGCAACAAGCGGCTCAACCAGGAAGTGGCCCTGCGCAAACAGCGAGAGCAGGAGATACTGCAACTGGCCCGCCTCGATCCCCTTACCGGGCTGCCCAATCGCCTGAGCCTGATGGAGCAGTTGAAACACCAGGTGCAAAGCGACAATCCGGGCTGCCTGCTGTTTTGCGATCTCAATGACTTCAAGCGCATCAACGACAACTTCGGCCACAGCCAGGGGGATGCCATCCTCTGCCAGCTGGCCCGACGGATCCACGACGCCATCGGCCACCAGTGCTATTTTGCCCGCTTGGCGGGGGACGAGTTCATCCTGCTGCTGCCGGGCTACGATATCCGTCAGGCAGAGGAGGTCACCGCCGTGATCCGCCAGGCCATGCAGGCCCCCTTCGTGGTCAATGACCAGCCGATGCAGGTGGGCATCAGCATCGGCGTCAGCCACTACCAGCATGACTGGAGCCCGGAGCAGTGGCTCATCCAAGCCGACAGGGCCATGTATTGTGACAAGGGCGGCCGCGTCATCACGCTGGCGGAGCAGTCCGGCTGACTGGTTCATCTCCCGGCACACAGAGCCGATACCCCCATGAAACCAATAAACAGGAAGGCCACCCCAGGGGTGGCCTTCCTGCATTGCATGAGTCTGACCGCTCTTACCCGAAGGTCTGCCCCAGGGATTTTAGCTGGCGAGCCTTGGTGAGCAGGATGTCGCTCGAAGCGTCCATGTCCTGCATCTTGTTGCTGTTGGTGTGGGAGTGCTGGGAGATGGCGTTGACGTTGCGGCTGATGTCCTCCACCACCGCCTGCTGCTCCTCTGCCGCCGTCGAGATCTGGGCCGAGAGGTCCACCACCCGTTCTATTTCCGCCAGCACCTGATGCAGGCTCTCTGATCCCTTGCGGGTCAGGGTCACGCAGGATTGGGTCTGTTGCAGGTTCTGCTGCATCATTCCCTTCCAGCCGTTCAGGGTACGCTGGATCTGGCCTATGCTGCTCTGGATCTGCTCGGTCGCCTTGTGGGTGCGCGTGGAGAGGGTTCGCACCTCGTCCGCCACCACCGCAAAGCCTCGCCCCTGCTCCCCTGCCCGCGCCGCCTCGATGGCGGCGTTGAGCGCCAGCAGATTGGTCTGATCCGCAATGCCCTGGATCTCGCTCATCAGCACACCGATGCGGTCCGACTCCTCCGCCAGTGCCACGGCGGCCGTGAAGGCATGCTCTGCCTGGGTGGCCAGCTCCGTCACCCTGTGCTGGGTATCTTCCAGCTGCTGATCGGTGTGTTGGCAGTGCGCCTTGGCCTGGGCTATCTGGTTATCCGTCTCAAGGATATTGCGGGCAATCTCGTGGGCTGTCGCCGCCATCTCGGTGATGGCAGTCGCCACCTGCTGGGTCTGGACATCCTGTTCGGCGATGTCGGCGCTTGCCTCGCTGGAGGCTGTTTTCAGATGCACCGCGAGATCCTGCAGGGAGAGGGTCGCATCGTCCACTCGTCCAAGGACGGTGCGGATCCTGGCCTGCAACAGCTTGATGTGGAAGTCTGCAATGGCACTGGCATCCTCCCCCGAATAGATGAGCCGGGTCAGGCTGTCATATTCGTCCGCGAGCTGTCGCAGATAACGGGGGGTAGTGATGAGGGTGTCACGATAGATCAGGGCCAGCCACAAGAGAGGCAACAGGGTGAACAACGGCCCCCAGGGCCCCATCAGATAGCCCCCCCCCCGCCAGCATCAGCAAGACACCGACGATGGCCAGCCCGTGGCGCATCGGGCGCAGGCTCAATCCGCCCTTTCGCTCCCCCCGCTCCACGCTCTTCAATCTGGCATAGGTGCGCCCGGCCACGGCTTTCATCTCCGGCGCGGCGCGACTGCGGACCGACTGGTAGCCATTGATCCGCCCCTGCTCGAAGATAGGGGTGACATAGGCATCCACCCAATAGTAACGCCCATCCTTGCAGCGGTTTTTCACCATGCCGCGCCAGGGTTTGCCCTGCTTGAGCTTGCCCCAGAGGTCAGCAAAGGCGGCCTTGGGCATGTCCGGGTGGCGAACCATGTTGTGGTGCTGGCCGATGAGCTCGGCCCGGCTGTACCCCGCTACCCGGCAGAAGTGATCATTGGCGTAGGTGATCACACCCTGCAGGTCCGTAGTGGAGACCAGCTGTTCATTGGCAGGAAAATCCACCTCTTCGTCGATGAGATGAACCTGGCTTTTCTTCATGGCGCACACCCCTTGTTTGATCACCCACTGAGCGTAGCCAAACGCCTACGGGCAAGCAACGCAGAGACCCAGTCGGGGAGGATGGCTGAGACACAATTTGCATCCTGTTTGACGCCGCGCAAGATTTTGACCCCAAAAGCCCAGGTTTGGCCAAAAAACACTCGGCATTTTCCCAGGTTCACCGCTCTCCCACACGATGCATCACACCAAAAAATGGTTCCAACGAGTCTGTGGTACTGGCATTGCCAGGGGTCCGTCAGGGGAGAGCACACTTGATGCAACCTTGGACCTAAGCATAATTGACGTTAACGTAAACGTAGTGTGAGATGATACCGTTCACCCTACACATACAGCAGACAAGCACCCCATGAAAGGAGTCACCATGTCCAACCTCTCCCCCTCGGCCGGCAGGCGTTTTCGCACGGCCCTGGCCAACGAAAAGCCCCTGCAGATTGTCGGCACCATCAATGCCTACATGGCGCTAATGGCAGAGCGCAGCGGCTTCCAGGCCCTCTATCTCTCCGGCGCCGGGGTGGCGAACGCCTCCTATGGCCTGCCGGATCTCGGCATGACTTCCATGAATGACGTGCTCATCGACGCCGAACGCATCACGGCTGCCACCCAGGTGCCACTCCTGGTGGACATCGACACCGGCTGGGGGGGCGCCTTCAACATCGCCCGCACCATCCGCGCCTTCGAGCGCGGCGGTGTGGCCGCCGTCCACATGGAAGATCAGGTGGCCCAGAAGCGTTGCGGCCACAGGCCGAACAAGGCCGTGGTCAGCGTCACCGAGATGGTGGACAGGATCAAGGCCGCGGTGGATGCCCGCCAGGACGAGCACTTCGTCATCATGGCCCGCACCGACGCCCTGGCGGTGGAAGGACTGGGCTCGGCCCTGGAGCGGGCCGCCGCCTATGTGGAGGCGGGCGCCGACATGATCTTCGCCGAGGCGGTCACCGAGCTGGACCAGTACGATCGCTTCAGGCAGGCGGCCGGGGTGCCGATCCTCGCCAACATGACCGAGTTCGGCAAGACCGAGCTGTTTGACAAGGAGGCGCTCGCCGCCCACGGCGTGGACATGGTGCTCTACCCCCTGAGCGCCGCCCGCGCCGCCAACCAGGCCGCCCTCAATGTCTATCAGACGCTTCGCCGCGACGGCCACCAGCGCGCCGTGGTCGACACCATGCAGACCCGGGAGTCCCTCTACGATTTTCTCGGTTACCACCACTACGAGCAGACCCTGGACAGGCTGTTCACCCAGGACTTATCGACCAAGGAATAAGGCGGCGACCGGCCGCCTTATGCTGGCGGCTGGCGCATCAACGGACTGAATGAGGAAACATGTGATGAGCGCCCTGCCCGAAACCACCGGCTTCAAGCCGAAGAAATCCGTCGCCCTTTCCGGCACCGCCGCCGGCAATACCGCCCTGTGCACCGTGGGCCTCAGCGGCAACGATCTGCACTACCGTGGCTACGACATCCTGGACGTAGCCACCAGCTGCGAGTTTGAAGAGATAGCCCACCTGCTGGTGCACGGCCACCTGCCCAATGTGGCGGAGCTCGCCGCCTACAAGGCCAAGCTCAAGGCCCTGCGCGGCCTGCCCACCGGGGTCAGGACCGCCCTGGAGCAGTTGCCTCCCTCCGCCCACCCCATGGACGTGATGCGCACCGCCGTCTCCGTGCTGGGGTGCCTGTCGCCGGAGAAGGACGATCACAACCACCCAGGCGCCCGGGACATCGCCGACAAGCTGATGGCCTGTCTCGGCTCCGTGTTGCTCTACTGGTACCACTTCAGTCACAACGGTAAACGCATCCATGTGGAGACCGACGACGACTCCATCGGCGGCCACTTCCTGCACCTGCTGCACGGGCACAAGCCACGCGACTCCTGGGTTCGCGCCATGCACACCTCCCTCATCCTCTACGCCGAGCACGAGTTCAACGCCTCCACCTTCACCGGCCGCGTCATCGCCGGCACCGGCTCGGACATGTACTCCTGCATCACGGGAGCCATCGGTGCCCTGCGCGGGCCCAAGCACGGGGGCGCCAACGAGGTGGCTTTCGAGATCCAGAAGCGCTACGAGAACCCGGACGAGGCGGAGGCCGACATTCGCGCCCGCATCGAGAAGAAGGAGGTGGTCATCGGCTTCGGCCACCCGGTCTACACCGTCTCCGATCCCCGCAACAAGGTGATCAAGGAGGTGGCGCGCGAGCTCAGCCAGGAGCAGCACAACACCAAGATGTTCGACATCGCCGAGCGGCTGGAGTCCACCATGTGGGAGGCCAAGAAGATGTTCCCGAACCTCGACTGGTTCAGCGCCGTCAGCTACCACATGATGGGGGTGCCCACCGCCATGTTCACCCCGCTGTTCGTCATCGCCCGCACCTCAGGCTGGTCGGCCCATGTCATAGAGCAGCGCATCGACGGCAAGATCATCCGCCCGAGCGCCAACTACGTCGGCCCGGAGGATCTCCAGTTCGTGCCGCTCAAGGAGCGCAAGTGATGATCAACACGCAATATCGCAAGCCCCTGCCCGGCACACAGCTTGACTACTTCGACGCCCGGGAGGCGGTGAACGCCATCGCCCCCGGCGCCTGGGACAGGCTCTCCTACACCGCCCGCGTCCACGCCGAGAACCTGGTTCGCAAATGCGATCCGGCCATCCTCGGCGAGTGCCTCGGCCAGATAGTGCACAACAAGCGCGATCGCGACTTTCCCTGGTTCCCGGCGCGGGTGGTGTGTCACGACATCCTGGGGCAGACCGCCCTGGTGGATCTGGCGGGCCTTCGCGACGCCATCGCCGAGCAGGGTGGGGATCCCGCCCAGGTGAACCCCGTGGTGCCGGTGCAGCTCATCGTCGACCATTCCCTCGCCGTGGAGTGCGGCGGCTTTGACCCCCAGGCGTTCGAGAAGAACCGTGCCATCGAGGATCGCCGCAACGAGGATCGTTTCCACTTCATCGACTGGACCAAGCAGGCGTTCAAGAACATCGAGGTGATCCCGCCTGGCAACGGCATCATGCACCAGATCAACCTGGAGAAGATGTCCCCCGTCATCCACGCCGATCGCGGTCTGGCCTACCCGGATACCTGCGTCGGCACCGACAGCCACACCCCCCACGTGGATGCCCTCGGCGTCATCGCGGTGGGGGTGGGCGGGCTGGAAGCCGAGAACGTGATGCTGGGGCGCGCCTCCTGGATGCGGCTGCCTTCGATCGTCGGCGTGGAGCTCTCCGGCAAGCCGCAACCCGGCATCACCGCCACGGATCTGGTGCTGTCGCTCACCGAATTCCTGCGCCAGCAGAAGGTAGTCGGCGCCTACCTGGAGTTTCGTGGGGAGGGGGCCGCCGCCCTCACCCTCGGCGATCGGGCCACCATCTCCAACATGGCGCCGGAGTATGGCGCTACCGCGGCTATGTTCTTCATCGACCAGCAGACCATCGACTACCTCAAGCTCACTGGCCGTGACGACGAGCAGGTCAGGCTGGTGGAAACCTATGCCAGGGAGGCCGGTCTCTGGGCCGATGCCCTGGCGGGCGCCCAGTACGAGCGGGTGCTGCACTTTGACTTGTCGAGCGTGGTGCGCACCCTGGCGGGCCCCTCCAATCCCCACCGTCGCCTGCCGGTGACCGAACTTGCCACGCGGGGCATCGCGGTGGATCTGGACAAGGCTCGTGCCCAGGAGGCTGACGGCCTCTTGCCCGATGGCGCCGTCATCATCGCTGCCATCACCAGTTGCACCAACACCAGCAACCCGCGCAACGTGATTGCCGCAGGCCTGTTGGCCCGCAACGCCAACCGGCTCGGCCTCAGCCGCAAGCCCTGGGTCAAATCCTCCCTCGCCCCCGGCTCCAAGACAGTCGCCCTCTACTTGAAAGAGGCGGGACTGGACGAGGAACTTGAGCGGCTCGGCTTCGGCGTCGTGGCGTTTGCCTGCACCACCTGCAACGGCATGTCCGGTGCCCTGGATCCCGCCATCCAGCAGGAGATCATCGAGCGGGATCTCTACGCCACGGCGGTGCTCTCGGGCAACCGCAACTTCGACGGTCGCATCCATCCCTATGCCAAGCAGGCGTTTCTCGCCTCGCCCCCCCTGGTGGTGGCCTACGCCATCGCGGGCACCATCCGCTTCGACATTGAAAAAGATGTGCTGGGGGTGGTGGACGGCAAGGAAATTCGCCTCAAGGATATCTGGCCGTCTGATGAAGAGATCGACGCCGTGGTCAAGGCGTCGGTCAAGCCGTCCCAGTTCCGCCAGGTCTATATCCCCATGTTCACCCAGGAAGAGGATCAGGGTCCCAAGGTGACGCCCCTGTACGACTGGCGTGCGCAGAGCACCTATATCCGTCGCCCGCCTTACTGGGAGGGGGCACTGGCGGGCGAGCGCACCCTGCGCGGCATGCGGCCCCTGGCGCTGTTGCCGGACAACATCACCACAGACCACCTCTCCCCTTCCAACGCCATCCTGCCGGGCAGCGCCGCGGGGGAATACCTGGCGAAGATGGGCCTGCCGGAGGAGGACTTCAACTCCTACGCCACCCACCGCGGCGATCACCTGACCGCCCAGCGCGCCACCTTCGCCAACCCCCAGCTGGTCAACGAGATGGCGGTGGTGAACGGCGTGGTGCAGAAGGGGTCCCTCGCCCGCGTCGAGCCGGACGGCAAGGTGATGCGTATGTGGGAAGCCATCGAGACCTACATGGCACGCAAGCAGCCCCTCATCATCGTGGCCGGTGCCGACTACGGTCAGGGCTCGTCCCGGGACTGGGCGGCCAAGGGGGTGCGCCTTGCCGGGGTGGAGGTGATCGCAGCGGAAGGCTTCGAGCGCATTCACCGCACCAACCTCATCGGCATGGGGGTGCTGCCGCTCGAGTTCAAACCGGGCACCACCCGCCTCACGCTGGGCCTCGATGGCACCGAGACCTATGACGTGGTGGGGGAGCGCCAGCCGCGCACTGATCTCACCCTGGTGATCCGCCGTCGCAGCGGCGAAGTGATCCAGGTGCCCATGACCTGCCGCCTCGACACCGCCGAGGAGGTCTCGGTCTATGAGGCGGGCGGCGTGCTGCAACGCTTCGCCCAGGACTTCCTGGCGTCGACCGCGCAAAAGGCCGTGAGCTAAATCGCAACCCCGCTCCGCCCCTTTGAAAAAGGGGAAGGCATAAAGCACCCTCTCCCTTTGAGAGAGGGTTGGGGTGAGGGGAAATCCCCCTCATCCGCCCTTCGGGCACCTTCTCCCAGAGGGAGCAGGATCTATGACTCTTTTCAGGACACTCTCTATGGCCCACATACCACAAGTCAGAATTCCGGCCACCTACCTTCGCGGCGGCACCAGCAAGGGAGTCTTCTTTCGCTTATCTGACCTGCCCGAGCGCTGCCAGCAGCCGGGCCCGGCACGGGATGCCTTCTTCCTGCGGGTCATCGGCAGCCCCGATCCCTACGGCGCCCACATGGACGGCATGGGGGGGGCCACCTCCTCCACAGCCAAGTGCGTGATCCTCTCCAAAAGCCAGCAACCCGATCACGATGTGGACTACCTCTACGGCCAGGTCGCCATCGACAAGGCATTCGTGGACTGGAGCGGCAACTGCGGCAACCTCTCCACCGGCGCCGGGGCCTTCGCCATCCACGCCGGCCTGGTGGACCCGTCCCGCATCCCGGAGCACGGCACCTGCGAGGTGCGGATCTGGCAGGCCAATATCGGCAAGACCATCCTCGCCCACGTGCCGGTGACGAACGGCCAGGTGCAGGAGACAGGCGATTTCGAGCTGGACGGCGTCACTTTCCCCGCCGCCGAGATCGTGCTGGAGTTTCTCGACCCGTCCGACGAGGGTGAGGAGGGCGGCGCCCTCTTCCCCACCGGCAATCTGGTGGACGATCTGGAGGTACCCGCGTCTGTTGTAAAGAGCGGCGTACTGAAAGCCACCCTGATCAGCGCAGGCATCCCCACGGTGTTCGTCAACGCCGAGGACATCGGTTATGAGGGCACCGAGCTGCGCGAGGCGATCAATACAGATCCGCAAGCGCTCGCCCGTTTCGAGGCGATCCGGGTTGCCGGTGCCCTGCGCATGGGGCTCATCAAGCGCCCCGAAGAGGCGGCCACTCGCCAGCACACCCCGAAAATTGCCTTCGTCGCACCCGCCAAGGATTACCGCACCGCCAGCGGCAAGGAGATTATTGCTGGCGAGATCGATCTGCTGGTGCGGGCCCTCTCCATGGGCAAGCTGCACCACGCCATGATGGGCACCTGCGCCGTGGCCATCGGCACGGCGGCGGCCATTCCCGGCACCCTCGTCAATCTGGCCGCCGGGGGCGGCGAGCGCGAAGCGGTGCGCTTTGGTCACCCCTCCGGCACCCTGAGAGTCGGAGCCCAGGCAGAGCAGGTAGCGGGACAGTGGACGGTCACCAAAGCGGTGATGTCCCGCTCCGCCCGCATCCTGATGGAAGGCTGGGTGCGGGTCCCTGGAGATGCCTTCTAGCCCGCTGCGGCATCACACCGACCAGGCCAGCCAGACGAAAAGAGCCCCAAGGCGACTGCCTCAGGGCTCTTTTTTGGATGTTTCAGGCTGTGAAAATCACATCATCATTGCGGTCTTGCCACACACTCCACCTTTCTTGGCACATTGTGCTTCGCGTCCCCGCCGATGAGCCGCTTGACCTGCCCGGGTGGGCAGCGACCGTCATCCACATAGGCGGTCTCCCCAAGGGGCAGCCTGCCTGGGGGCGGATCCTGACTCAGAAAGGTGACGGGAATGGGCGCAGGCGCAAACCCACTGCACCCCGACATCAGGAGTACGCCGCACCACAGAGCCAGCATGCCTCCCCTCTTTCCTGCAACCGCCATCGCTCACTCCCTGCCTCTGTCGGGGCACCGACCCGGCGCCCCTCGTTTCGGCAGTCTACCCAGGGATGGCGCCGGACCGACACCCGTCTCCGGCGCCGTTGTGACGATTCCAGACACAGGCAAAAATATCGGCTTTTCACGGCTTCGACCCGTAGTAGTGGGCCAGCAGGGCATCGGCCTCGTCCACGGGGATCGCCATCTGCGGCCAGCGCGCGGCCTTCTCCCTGATGTCCCGCAGGCTCCCCAGCTCCGGGCGCAGTGCGCTGCCGAGGTGGCGGTTCAGGGCATCAAAGCGGGCGATCACCCCCTGTCGGCTGAAGTGCCCGGGCGCCAGATCCAGCCGGTAGCCCTGAAACAGCCACTGGAGTCCCTGATAGACGGCGGGGTGGTAGACGCTGTGATGATCCTCCTCCTCGAAGTAGCGGCTGGTGACGTGCAGGTTTGTGCCGGGAGCCCCCACTACCTGCCGCGCAAACTGCTGCAGGCGATCCCGGTGAAACGCCGAGCGCCCGAATCCCGGGGTGAAGGGGTTGTTGGCCACCGCCATAAACAGCGAGGAGGCGTGCTTGAGCGGCCCGGTCAACTCCGACGCGATACGCTCGTAATTGCGGGGGTAATCGAACCAGAGGCTGGCGTCGATGGCGATCACCCCCTGGAACTGGCCGCCGTCTTGCGCCTGTGCATCGAGTGCCAGCAGCCCGCCGAGGGAGTGGCCCACTAGCAGGGCCGGCGCCTGGGTCCGAAACCTCTCCTCGATGAGGGGGCGCAGCTCCTCACTCAGATAGCGCAGGAACCGGTGCCCGCCCCCCGTCACGGCATAGCCGGGCCCCGCCGGTGCCCCATTTGGCAAGGTCATGGTGTGGCTCGGGGTGTAATCCCGCATCCGGTCGGTGTTGTGGACCGCGACGATGATGAGGGGGGGAATCGCCGGATTGAGCCCGGCCCGCAGGGCCCGGGTGATGCCGACAACCTCCAGCAGGCTCTTCTCCCCGTCGAGCAGATAGAGCACGGGGAACCGAGCCCCGGGCTCGCGTTCATATTCCTGGGGCAGGGAGACGCTGTATTGCCGCGTCTCCCCCAGCAGGGCCGAATGGTGGGTGAAGCGCTGGGCGTAGTGGAGCATGTCTGCCTGGGCAGAAGAGAGTGTGATCATGGTGAGCAGCAGGGTGATGAGTCTTGTCATGAGATGAACCAGGATTGTGTCGCCAGCCTTGGGGATCCCCCGTAGGGCGGCGCACAGAGACGACAGCAGGGCCCGCAGGCCCTGCTGTCGTCGGTCGTTACAGCTTGTAGGTGAAGCCTGCCATCAGGTTCGCCGGCTCGCCGTACATGTTGAAGGTGCTGGTGGAGCCGACCCGGTAGAAGTACTCCCGGTCGAGCAGGTTGTAGAGGTTCAGGGTCGCCTGCATTCTGTCGTTGATCTCGTAACGCACCGCCGCATCGAACAGGGCATAGCCCCCCTGATGGGTCTCGACCCCCTTCTGGTTGAAGCCGTAGTCGCTCACCGCCGTCATTCCTGCCCCGAGGTGCAGCCCCTGCACCCAGTCGGCCAGGTGGTAGTCGGTCCAGAGCGAGAGGGTGTGACGGGGGATGGTGTCGAATTTCGGGTTGTGATCCCCGGCCTTCTCCTCGATGTCGGTGAAGGTATAGCCGGCCATCACCATCCAGTTCTGGCTGAGATAGCCGCTCGCCTCCAGCTCCACCCCTTGCGTCTCCACCTTGCCGGTAGCCCAGTAGGTGTTGGTGATGGCAATGCCCTGATCGTCGTAGGCCTGGGCCGCGATGTTGTCGTCCTTCATCAGGAAGAGGGTCGCCCGGGTGTTGAGCAGGCCGTCACGCAGCGAGGACTTGATGCCGGTTTCCCACTGGCTGCCCTCCCGGGGCTTGAGCAGGTTGCCGCTCTCGTCCTGGCTGGTCTGGGGCTTGAACACCTTGGAGTAGCTGGCATACCAGGCGTGTGCGTCGCTCAGGTCATAGACGGCCCCCGCGTAGGGGGTGAGCTTGCCGTTGAACGCACTGGACTCGCCGCTCTGGGCTCCGGAACTCAGGGTCGTGCTGACGGCATCCAGATCGTACCAGGAGACGCGGGCCCCGGTGATCACCGCCAGCGGCTCCATCAGCCGCCAGGTCACTTTGCCATACAGACCGAGCTCCGACTGCTCCTCATGGTCATTCTTGGTGTAGCTGTAGTCCGGCTTGGCGACCCGGGTCGGGTCGAAATCGAACACATTGATCTTGCCGAGGTTGCGGTTGGTGTAGGTCTGGATGTCCGACTCGTAGCGCTTGTAGTCGGAGCCCAGCACAAACTCGCTCTTGTGCCCCAACAGATCGAACATCTGACTGTAGTTGGCATCGAAGGCCATGTTCTTCTGCTGGTTCCCCTGACCGTTGAACATCAGCCCGGTGTTGCCCGCCGCGTCCACGGGGCCGTTGGTGAAGGTCTGCTCCAGCCGCATGTCGTGATCCATGTAGCGGGCCGAGACCTGACCCACCCCGCCGTTGGCAAAGGCGTGTTGCAGCGAGGCCCCCACATCCGTGGTGTCGGCGTCGAAGAAGTCTTCAGCCGACCCCAGGTAGGTGCTGCGGCCGATGTCGAGCAGGGAGCCGTCCTTGTATGCCGGCAGGCCGTTGGTGGGCAGGATGTCCTTGGTCTGGTGCAGGGCGTAGACGGAGAGGCGGGTGCGATCCGAGAGATCGAACTCCAGGGTGCCGTAGTAGGTACCGTTGTCGTTGTTGTTGTAGTCCACCTGGTTCTTGATGTCGGCGTTGGCCACCACGACGCGGCCGCGCAGGGAACCCTCGTCGTTGAGTGCGCCCCCCATGTCCGCCTCTAGGTAATGCCTGTCCCAGCTACCATAGCGCGCCGTGACCGAGCCCTTGAAAGCGTCGGTCGGACGCTTGAGCACCATGTTGATCACGCCCCCCAGCTCGCTGGTGCTGTTGAAGAGGCCGGAGGGGCCCCGCATGATCTCCACCCGATCCACCGCCGCCAGCGACGGCAGGGTGCCGTACTTGCTCTGCATGGGCGATGGCAGGCCGTTGAGGTTCACCTCGTCGTATTCATAGCCACGGGAGAAGATGGAAGAGCGACCGCTGTCGTTGACCAGGGTGCGCAGACCCGGCGTGAACTTGGCCAGATCGTCCACCGCCACGAAGTTGCGCTCCTCGATGTAGTCGTTGGTCAACACGGTGATCGACTGGGGGATGTCTTTGAGGGCCGCCGGCGTCTTGGTGCCGACGGTGGCCGAGTCGACCCCATAGCCTCCCGTCTCCTCCGACGGCGACATCCCGTAGAGTGGATTGCCATAGACGACCAGGGTTTCGTCCGGCTTGATGTCCGGTGTGTGTGCCCCTGCCGGGGCGGCAACGGTGACGGCCAGAGCGGCAGAGATGGCCAGAGCCAGCGGGCTTCGCGCTTTATCCTTCAAGACAACCATAGTAAGAGTGACCCCAAGATAGAGATGATAATCATTTTCATTTGATTTTCCGGGGGCTAATATATCACTCCATCTTCCGCCGCAGTTTTGCGGTGTGGTCATTTCACTCTTCGACATGGTCAAATTGCACATGACTGACACAGTGGCAAGGGACACCAGCGCACGCCAACGGGGGCGCTTCACCGGCAGGGTGGAGAACCTGGTGATCCAGGAGGGTCTTCGCTTTCACAACAAGGACATCGTTCACAAGGCAGACTTCGCCACCGAGCGGGAGTTGCCGCCGCAGTTGATCATCGCCATTCCCCTCGAGAGCCGGGCCCTGATGACCTATGGCGCCACTCACAGGCTCAAGGGGTGCCGCTTCCACGAGTCCGACCCCATAGTGGCAACCGCCATCCTCTATACCGAGCCCGACATCGTGCAGGGGGCGGCCAAAGCCCAGGTGCGCAGCCGCAGCATCGTCCTTTCCCTGGACCACACCTGGCTCGCCCACAATCTGGCACAGGCGCATCGCAAGGCTTTCGCACAGACCTTCAGCCGCCATCTGAGCCGCGTCGACTGGACCCTGCCCGCTGCCCTTGGACAGATTGCGGAAGCGCTCAATCTCACCAGCAGCCAGAACGCCTCCGAGATGCTGATGCGCAAGGCCTTTGCCCTCAGTGTCTGGGAGAGCCTGATGACCCACCTCCAGCAGGCCGCCTCCCCCTGCTGCCAGCGCCAGAACGAGCAACCGACGCGCCTCAAGATGCTGCTCAGGGATGAAAAAGTGGACGAGATGACCCTGACCGAGATCGCGGCCACCCTCGGCATGAGCGTCTCCACCTTGCAGCGGGCCGCAAAAAAAGAGCTGGGCATGAGCCTGCAGCGCTACCTTCGCCAGCGAAAGCTGCAAGAAGCGCGGGCCAGGCTGGAGGCGCGCAGCCTCTCTCTGCAAGGGGCCGCCGCCTACGCCGGCTATGACCATGTGGCCAATTTCATTACGGCGTTTAGAAAGCAGTTCGGCTTCTCGCCGACGCGGATCGCCAGACAGGGTAAAGAACAGGAGCAGGCGCCCTCTGCAACGCCTTGAGCCTCCTTGTTCATGCGCAATACATCTTTGCTCTGGGATAGTAGGCACCACGCAGGTGGGGTGGCGCTTGAAATCAGCGCTCGTCATCCACACATTCAGTGCATACAATGCGTTAACGAAGCACAAATGGTCGCTTCACCCCGGAAATCAAGAGGACATCAAGATGGATACCCGTTCTATCTACACTGGCACCCAGGGTGCCGTGCGCGACACCAACAAGGTGCTGCGCAACACCTACATGCTGCTCTCCCTCACTCTTGGCTTCTCAGCCGTGGTAGCCGGGGTAGCAACCGTCATGAACATGCCGCCCCTGCACTGGGCCGTGTTCCTCATCGGTGTCTACGGCCTGATGTTCCTGACCGAGAAGAACCGTGACAACGGCATGGGGCTGGTGTTCACCTTCGCCCTGACCGGCCTGCTGGGCTATAGCCTCGGCCCCATCATCAACATGTACATGAACAACGGCGGCGGCGAGATCGTGATGACGGCGCTGGGCGGTACTGCGCTCACCTTCTTCGGCCTGTCTGCCTATGCCCTGACCACCAAGCGGGATCTTTCCTTCCTCGGCGGCATGCTGTTCGTCGGGTTCTGGGTACTGCTGGTAGCCATGGTTGCCAATATCTTCCTGCAGATGAGCGCCCTGAGCCTGGCCCTGTCCGCCATGTTCATGCTCTTCTCCTCCGGCGCCATCCTGCTCACCACCCAGCAGATCGTGCGCGGCGGCGAGACCAACTACATCTCTGCCACCGTCACTCTGTATGTCTCCATCTACAACATCTTCCTGAGCCTGCTGAGCCTGCTTGGCGGCAACCGCAACTGATGGATGCTTAAGATGCACAAGACCCCGCTTCGGCGGGGTTTTTATTGGCGCCCATTTCTGTCAGGATAAGTTGCAAATCAAGGATATGAAGCGAAGTGGCCCTGATCCAAATCAGGGCCGTTTCGTTATCGACAGGTTATGCTGTCGCTTTCGTTTCGCTCAAGGGTTGCCTTCATCCCATGCCCATGGACTTCTCAGGTTTATTGCGCCGTCTGCTGACCGACAGCCACATCTATTTCGCCCTCAAGGTCCTGCTCGCCATCGCGGGGCTGCTCGCCTTCGCGCTGGCTACCGGTGACATCCAGCTCACCGTGCTGCTCTCCCTCGGGGTGGTGGCCGGCGCCATCGCCGAGACCGACGACAGCCTCTGGGGCCGGGTCAAGAACCTCGCCATGACCCTGCTCTGCTTCCTGTTTGCCTCATTGTGCGTACAGTATCTCTTCCCCACCCCCTGGCTCTTTGCCATCGGGCTCGCGGGCTCCACCTTTATCTTCGTCATGGTGGGTGCCCTCGGCCAACGCTACGCCACCATCAGCTTTGGTTCCCTGCTGATTGCCATCTACACCATGCTGGGGGCCGCCAAGGCGCCGGATCTCTTCTATCAGCCGCTGGCCCTGTGCGCCGGGGCCCTCTGGTACGGCCTGGTGTCCCTGGTCTGGCTCTGGCTGCTGCCCTACAAGACCCTGCACGAGCAACTGGCCCAGAGCTACTTCGCCCTCGCCCGCTACTTGCAGGAGAAATCCCGCTTCTTCCCGGCCGACGAACACGGCGCCCAGGCCATCCGCCACAATCTGGCCCAGCTCAACATCAACCTGGTCAATGCCCTGAACCAGGCCAAGACGGCGCTCAATGCCCGTCTTCATGCCCCCGGCCGCCACGGGGTTGCCCCCGAGCTCGCGGGCCTGCTGCGCCTATACCTGCTTGCCCTGGAGATCCAGGAGCGGGCCACCTCCAGCCACTACCCCTACAGCAAGCTGGAAGCGGAGCTCAAGCAGGGCATCGTCCTCGACGGCTTCCAGGAGGTGCTGTCACAGCTTGCCGACGCCTGTCAGCAGCTTGGCTACGCCATCCTGGTGCACAAGCCCTACACCCACCACAAACGCATTCACTGGACCCTGGAGGCCCTCGGCGATCAGCTGGAGTTCACCCACCTCAAGCAGCACTACCCCAAGACCCTGCTGACACCGATGAAGTTCCTGCGTCGCAACCTGGCCAGCATCAACCAGTTGCTGCAAAGCGCCGAAGAGCTGCAAAACCCCGCCGCGCCGCCCACCAGCCTGCCTCCCCTGGCACGGCCGGTCGCCCTGCCCCTGCTGGCATTGCTCAGGCAGCACCTGACCCCGAACTCCATGGTGTTTCGCCATGCCCTGCGGCTCTCCCTCGGGCTGGTAGTGGGCTATGGCATTCTGCAGGCGTTTCACCTGGACAAGGGGTACTGGATCCTGCTCACCGTATTGTTCGTCTGCCAGCCGAGCTACAGCGCCACCCGCCGTCGTCTGGTGCAGCGGATGCTCGGCACCTTTGCCGGTATCCTCATCGGCGTGCCCGTGCTCTGGTTCTTCCCCGAGCTGCACCTGCAACTGGGGATCATGGGGCTTGCCGCCTTCCTGTTCTTCACCCAGGTACGCAGCAACTACAGCGCCGCCGTCTGCTTCATCACCCTCTACGTGCTGATGGCGTTCAACCTGCTGGATGGCATCGGCTTCGCCATCCTCGGGCCCCGGCTGCTCGATACCCTGCTCGGCTGCCTGCTCTCCTACGCCCTGGTGGCCTGGCTCTGGCCCGACTGGCAATACAAGCGGTTGCCGACCCTTATCGCCAACTCCCTGTCCGCCAATGCGAAGTACCTCTCGGCGGTACTCGCCAGCCTGCATCGCCAACGGGATGAATCCCTGGACTACCGGGTGGCCCGCAAGTGTGCCCACCTCGCCGACAGCGAGCTGGCCATGGCCTGGCAGAGCATGCTGGTGGAGCCGAGCAAACGCCGCCGCTTCCTGGATCTCTGTTTCACTCTCACCTGGCGCAACCATGCCCTGCTCTCCTATATCTCGGCGCTCGGGGCCCATCGCGACAAACTCGAGCCCATCGAGGGGCTGGAGGAGATAAGCCGCCACATCAGCCAGACCCTGGAGCAGGCCGCCGATCACCTGGCGGGGCAGATGCCGACGCCGCTCACGGGAGCCTGTCCGACCATCGCTCCGGAGAGCAGCGAGGAGCAGCTGATGCTGAGCCAGCAGCTCACCCTCATCAGCCAGTTGGCAGACGAGCTGTTGATGCTGGCCAACGACGGCCAGCTGCTGACAGGTCAGGGCGAACCTAGCCGGACATAGCCGCCGGGCCTGTCCCGCCCGAGGCAGGCGCCAAGCGCCGCCCCGGTTGCCGGACGGGACGCAAGGCGCTACCATGCCCGCCCCATTGAGATAGCCTTTTCGAGGAAGCGTCATGTCCGAGGCACATCATTTGCAGTTCAACGGCCAACTCATCGAGACCGATGCCCAGGGCTATCTGCGCCACAGCGAGCAATGGAGCGAGGCGCTGGCCCTGGTGCTGGCCGAAAAAGAGGGGATAGTGCTGGAGGATCCCCACTGGGAAGTGGTGCGTTTCGTGCGGGCCTTCTATCTGGAGTTCAACACCTCCCCCGCCATCCGCGCCCTGGTCAAGGCAATGGAAAAGCAGTACGGCCCGGAGAAGGGCAACAGCCGCTACCTCTACAAGTTGTTCCCGGAAGGCCCCGCCAAGCAGGCTACCAAGATCGCAGGCCTCCCCAAGCCGGTGAAGTGCATCTAGTCCTCCTCGGCAGCCCGATAGCCCGATAGCCACACTGCCTCCCCCGTGTTGGACACAAAAAAAGACCGCGCCCATGTTGCCATGAGGCGCGGTCTTTTCATTTCATCGTCCTGTCAGGGGTTGTAGGCCACCACGGAGCCGCTCAAGCCCGTCATCTGGCTGATCCGGCTCTGCATGCCCTGCAACTTGGCCTTGGAGACATCCGGCCCGATGAAGACCCGGTTGATCTGCCCCTGCACCGGGGTTCTCGGCGACGTCTGGGCCGAGTAGCCCGCCGCCCTCAGCTTGCTCACCAGGGCATTGACGCTGTCTGCATTCTTGAAGGCGCCAAGCTGCAGTATCCAGCTCCCCTGAGCCGGGGCTGCTGCCGGTGCCGTAGTCGGCTGGGCCATCTTGCTCGCGATGAGATCATCCATGGTCTTGATCTGGCCCGCCTGTGGCTTGGCCTCCACCGGTTTTTGCACCTCTACCGGCTTGGTTGGCACCGGCTTGGGTTTGGGCTGCTCCACCGGTTTCTTGGCGATCACTTCCGGCTTGGGCTCGGGTTTGGGCTGGGGCTTGGGTTGCGCCACGGCCTGTACCGGCTGCTGCTGGGTGATGGGAGCCTGACTGGCTCCCGCTGGATTGGCTCCCCCCTGATTGGCCAGGGTCACGGTATCGCCAATCTCCTCTACCTGCCACTGGGTCGCGGCAGAGGCCTGCTGCTGACTCGCCAGATGCTCGGCCGGCAGGGTGCTCGCCGCCGAGACCTGAAGCGCAGGTTTGGCGGGCTCGAGCTCCGGACGCAGGGGGATCTTGGCGAAGGCCTCGTCCTTCTGCTCCAGCTTGTTGCCGTCCATCAGGTCCGGCAGAAAGATGACCACCAGGGCGACCAGGATGACGGTCCCCACCAATCTGTTTTGAAACTTCGAAGCCAAGTTAATTTCCACCCATGTTACTTAGGATCCATTGCAATCTTGCACACTTCGCAAAGAACGCCTCCCCTCACGCCGGCTGGCGAAGCCGGGTCCCTCGCCACCCACTTGGCCTGAAAGGGGATTATCCAGTGCAAAACCCGGCCCGTCGTCACGTTGACGGAGCCAGGGGAGCGAACGGCTCAGACCGAGCCCAGAGCCAGCACGTCGGCGACAGTGTAAAACGAGCCGAACACAATGACCATATCGTCAGGACTCGATGCGGCCAAGGCGGCGCCGTAGGCATCCCCCACGCTGGCAAAGGTGAGCGCCGCGCCCCGGCCGCTGCCAAGGGCCGTCGCCAACTGGTCGGCCGTGGCCGCGCGCGGGCCGTGGAGGCTTGCCAGGAACCACTCGTCAATCAGACCGTCAAGCTCGGCCAGCGACCCCGCCATGTCCTTGTCCTTGAGCATGCCAACCACGGCGCGGCGCCTGCCCTTGCCGGGGAGCAGGCGCAACTGGCTGGCGAGATAGGCCGCAGAGTGGGGATTGTGGGCCACGTCGACGATGACCAGCGGCGAGGTTTGCAACTGCTGCATCCGGCCAGCCAGGCGGGCATTGGTCAGGCCGTCGCGGATGGCGGACTCCGCCAATGGCAGACCGAGGGACTCCAGGGCCGCCAGCACGGTGACCGCATTCATCAGCGGCAGGGCCGGTTTGGGCAATCCCGACCAGTGGTGCAGGCCGTGATAATCCCAGTCACCTTCATGCTCGTCACCACGAAAATCGATGCCGACCTGACGCAAGCAGGCGCCGAGGCGCGCCGCTTCGCTTGCGATGGTCGACGGCGGATTGGGCTCCCCGCTGATGGCGGGTTTACCTTTGCGATAGACGCCAGCCTTCTCCACCGCCACCGCCTCCCGGGTATCCCCGAGCCAGTCGCAGTGATCCAGGGCAATGGAGGTGATCAGGGCGACGTCCGATTCCACTACATTGGTGGCATCAAGCCGCCCCCCCAGCCCCACTTCCAGCAAGAGCACATCGGGCGCGGCGCGGCGAAACAGCCACAGACCGGCCAGGGTGGCGAACTCGAAGAAGGTGAGGGCGATGTCGCCCCGGGCGGCTTCCACCTCGGCAAAGGCCGCGCAGTGATCGCCATCGGCCAGCTCCTGGCCATTGACGCGCACCCGCTCGGTAAAGCGCAGCAGATGGGGGGAGGAGTAGACACCGACCCGGTAGCCGGCGGCCATCAGGATGCTGGCCGCCATGGCGCAGGAGGAGCCCTTGCCGTTGGTGCCCGCCACCGTGATCACCTTGAACGGCAGTTCGGTGAGGCCCATGCGGCGGGCAACCGTGCCGACCCGCTCCAGCCCCATGTCGATGTTGGCCGGGTGGATCTGCTCCAAATAAGAAAGCCAGTCGACCAGCGACCGGCTTTGGGATTGTTGCATGTGTGAACTCATCTTCAGTCTTCGATGACCTGAGTGTTCATCAGCTTGGCCAGCAGACCGGCCAGACGGTTGCGCATTTCGCGCCTGTCGATGATGAGATCGATGGCACCCTTCTCCAGCAGGAACTCGGAGCGCTGGAAGCCTTCCGGCAGTTTCTCGCGCACGGTCTGCTCAATGACGCGGGGGCCGGCAAAGCCGATCAGAGCCTTGGGTTCGCCTACGTTGATGTCACCCAGCATGGCCAGACTCGCGGAGACGCCACCCATGGTGGGGTCGGTCAGCACGGAGATGAAGGGCAGGCCCGCCTTGGTGAGGCGATCTAGGGCCGCACTGGTCTTCGCCATCTGCATCAGGGAGAACAGGGCTTCCTGCATCCGCGCACCACCGGAGGTGGAGAAGCAGACCAGGCCGCGGCCTTCCTTGATGCTCTCCTCGACGGCGCGCACGAAGCGGGCACCGACCACAGAGGACATGGAGCCCCCGATGAAGGAGAACTCGAATGAACAGGCGACGACCGGTACCCCCTTAAGGGTCCCCTTCATCACCACCAGCGCATCCTTCTCGCCCGTCTCTTTCTGGGCGGCAGACAAACGATCCTTGTAGCGCTTGGAATCCTTGAATTTCAGGATGTCTTGCGGCTCCAGCTCGGCCGCGACTTCGCTGCGTCCCTCGGCGTCGAGGAAGCTCTCGAGACGGGCACGTGCGCTGATGCGCATATGATGGTCACACTTGGGGCACACTTCGAGATTGCGCTCCAGCTCTGCCCGGTAGAGCACCTG
The DNA here is from genome assembly GCF_040908005.1 of Aeromonas sp. s1(2024). Taxonomy (NCBI): domain Bacteria; kingdom Pseudomonadati; phylum Pseudomonadota; class Gammaproteobacteria; order Aeromonadales; family Aeromonadaceae; genus Aeromonas; species Aeromonas sp. s1(2024). The sequence continues at coordinate 135,523 of NZ_JBFOCW010000005.1, forward strand.
TTCGCAAGCAGTACACTTGGTCCACACCCCTTCCGGAATGTTGTGACGACGCGGTGTGGTGATCTTGCTCTTGGGAAGGATCTTCTCAAGCCAGCTCATGGAATTCCTTAATGCATTTGTGCCTGACAAAACACATCGAGCCTTGATTGTTCAATGACTTAACGGCTCGATGGCAATAAACGACGGATCATTAAACCACAAATTTTCGGGCCCAGTTACTAAAAACTGGTCGTACCCGGTGCCGAGTCCGGCAGCCACAGCGGGCCGAGGGGCGGCCGGGGCAACCCGAATTCGGCCGGGTAATCCACATCCACCAGATAGAGGCCGCCCGCCTTGGCGGTCGGGCCCGCCAGGTTGCGATCCTTCGCCGCCAGCACCTCGGCAATCCACTCCACCGGTTGAAGCCCCTGCCCCACCAGCAGCAGGGAGCCGGTGATGTTGCGCACCATGTGATGCAGGAAGGCGTTGGCCTTGATGTCGAGCACGATGTAGGGGCCGGAACGGCTGACACACAGGTGGGTCACATTGCGCCAGGGGGTGTTGGACTGACAGGCGACAGCCCGGAAGGTGCTGAAGTCGTGCTCCCCCAGCAGGCTCTGGCCCGCCTGGTGCATCAGCGTCGCGTCTATGGTTTCGTGGTAGTGACTAACGCCACTGCCGAGGATGGCCGGGCGGTAGTTGTGGTTGTAGATGACGTAACGGTAGCGACGGGCGGTGGCGCTGAAGCGGGCATGGAAATGCTCGTCCACCTCCCTGACCCAGCGCACGGCGATGTCAGGGGGCAGGTTGGAGTTGAGCCCCAGGGTCCAGGCGCCTTCTGCGCGGTTCGACTCGGTATCGAAGTGGATCACCTGGCCGGTGGCATGCACCCCCGCATCGGTGCGACCGGCACACTGGATGGAGACGGGGTGGTTGGCGATGCGGCTGAGGGCTTTTTCCAGTTCCTCCTGGACGCTGATCACTTCGCGCTGGCGCTGCCAGCCGAAGTACCGGCTGCCGTCATATTCAATACCAAGGGCAATTCGCATGGGTAACGGTGTCTTCTGATGAAAGGATGCAGTGAAAGAAACGGGGCGGATTATACGCGCTCGAGCTCAAAAGTCCCAGACCGGGCGAGGCCGCGGTGCGGGGCCCCCAAAGCGAGAGGGCAGCCCGCGGGCTGCCCTCTCTGGTGCATGGATGACAAGGGCCTGCCTAGCCCAGGCGTTTGAGCAGCTTCTGCGCCTCGCTGCGCTGGTGCTCGCTGCCCTGGGCCACCGCCTCTTCCAGCAGCTCGCGGGCGCTCTCCTTGTCGTCGATCTCGAGGTAAGCCCGGGCCAGATCCAGCTTGGCCCCCACCCCGCCGTCATCGGCATCCACATCAAAGCCGTTGGACTCCGGCAGCACCTCGGGGAAACCGTCCAGCCCCACATCCAGGGAGAAGCCCTGATAGGGTTCCTGCTCCGTGCTGCTGGCATCGGCATCGGCCAGCAGCTTGTCGATTTCAACGAAGTCGCTGTCTTGCACCTGCTCGCGGGGTTTCACCTCCCCCTGATGGGACTCCACCTCGGCGAAGGCATCCTCGAAGTCCGCCAGGGCCAGCTCGCTGGGATCCCACTCGGACGCCGCCGGCTTGGTGGGCTCCAGCCCGAGCTCGGCCAGCATGTCGTCCACATCGTCCTTGCCAAACCCCGTCTCGTCGATGTGCGGCGCCTTGGCGGCAAGCTCATCGTCGGTCGGCTCGCCAAACCTGGTCTCTAGATCGCTCAGATCGAAGTTGGCCAGTGTCTCGTCACGCTGGCTGCGGCTCTCCTCCTGGGCCTGGGCCAGATCCGCTTCCAGATCCGCGTCCAGCTCGGCAAACAGGGCGGCCTGCAGCTCCTCCTCGGTCATGATCTCGTCATGACCACGAGCAGAGGAGCTGGGCTCGTCGGAGAGATCGAGTTCCGGCACCACGGGTAGATCGAAGTCACCCTCGTGGGCCAGATCCAGCTCGGGCACCAGATCCGGATCCCGGTTCGCCGTCGTCACCGCAGGCTCCACATCAAAAGCGGAGAGCGCCGTCTCGTCATCCCGGAAGATGACATCGGCGGCAGCACTGGCGCCATCTTGCTTCCTGATCACTTCCGGCTCGTTGAGATCCGGCATGCCATGGAGGGGCTCGTCATCCGCGATGCCCACCGTCATCAACTGCTCAAACTCGCTGTTCTCGTCTCCCATGACCATGGAGGTCGACTCGGAGAGGCTCTTCTCCTGCTCTTCCAGCTCGCGGCGGGCACGAGCACGCAGCCAGAGCGTGACCAGGGCAAGCACCAGGAGTACCGGCAGCAGGATGATCATGGCGAGATTGAGCGGCGAAGAGAGCAGCTCCATCAACCAGCCCTGTTTGGGCACCGGCGCCACCACGGGAGGCGTCGGATTGGCCTTGAGTTCCGCCACCTCTTTTTGCAGGGCGGTCTGATCCTGCAACTGGGCCTTGAGGGTCTCCACCTCTTCGGTCAGGGCTTGCAGGCGCAGCTTGAGCCTGTGGTTCATCTCGGTGACCTGGCCGAGCTGGGCGTTGGCATCTTCCAGGGCCAGCGCCATCTCGGTGGAGGGTTTGCCCACCGCAGTGGCGGGCAGGGGCGCCGGCGCCGTGCTGGCGGCGCTGCTCGCAGCAGCGCTCACCACCACGGGGGTGGAGACAGCCGCCTTGGCGGTCTCCTTCACCTCGGGGGCAGGAGCCGTCGCCTTGGGTGCCGCCGGGATCGGCGCCGCCTTGGGCGGTGTATTCTTGGCCACCACAGCCGGCTTGGCCGGAGCAGGCTTGCTCACCACCGGCTGGGCGACGTGGGATTGCTTGTTGGCCAGGTATTTGGGGCTCAGCCCCTTCCAGCTCGCGTTGTCGCTGTTGAAGCGACGGCGTGCTTCGGCATCCGTGATGCGCCCCGCCTCTGCGACGGTGGGCAGCAGGATGTGGGACCCCACCAGAATATGGTTGATGTTGCCGTCTGCGAAGCTTCGGGGGTTTTTGTCATAGATGGCCACCATGGTCTGGTAGACGCTTACCCGGTTGGACGGGCGATGCTTGCTCGCCAGACTCCAGAGGGTATCGGTGGGACGCACGGGACCATAACTGCCAGCCGACGCAGCAGGCACCTGACGCACGATGGGCTGGGCTCTGGGCAGGGTGACGGGCGCCACGGGCTGGGCCCGGGGCTCTGGTTGCACCGCGGGGGGCGGTGAGCCATCCGGTCCCTTGAGTTCGACAAAGAAGGGTTCTCGCGCCCCCTCTTCGGCCTGAACCGTGCCCAGAAGCCCCAATGCGAGTAGCGTTGCCAGCGTTATGCGGGAATGTCCCATATTCGTTCCTTCGTATGACGGCCCTATCACATTGAAAAATCTGGATAGTTACCCCAAAACAATCGGCTCAATATAAATCAGGCGCCGGTCTCAAGCCAGCGATCCGACATATTTCGCGCCCGGCGGCGACCAGAAAGCAGCCCCAGACGCGAACCAGAGTGTAGAAAAAAACCTAGTCCACTGATATCACACGGTATTCCAAAAACCGGAGAGTGGGTTCCCGGTCACATCCCGGGGCCAGGGCGCCCACATCAAGGCGGGGTTCCCTCCCCGCCCGGGGCCGACATCCGGCCTCAGAGGTAGTCGCGTACCAGCAGTTCTGCAATCTGCACGCTGTTGGTCGCCGCGCCCTTACGAACGTTATCGGCCACGATCCACATATTGATACCACTCGGATGAGAAATATCCTGGCGCACCCGCCCGACCATCACATCATCCTGGCCGGTGGCATCGCGTACCGGGGTCGGGTAGTCCCCTTCATCATCAAACAGGGTCACCCCCGGGGCATTGCGCAGCAGCTCTTTCACCTGTTCGGCGTCCAGCGGCTGATGCAGCTCCACATGGACCGCCTCGGCGTGACCGTAGAACACCGGTACCCGCACGCAGGTGGGGTTCACGGCGATGCTGGCATCCCCCAGGATTTTCTGGGTCTCCCACACCATCTTCATCTCTTCCCGGGTGTAGCCGTTGTCGGTGAAGGCATCGATCTGCGGGATCAGGTTGAAGGCGATCTGCTGCGGATAGAGGGTCGGCTCCACCGGACGGCCGTTGAGCAGGTGGGCGGTCTGGCCCGCCAGCTCGCTCACCCCTTCCTTGCCGGAGCCGGAGACGGATTGGTAGGTCACCACGTTGATGCGACTGATGCCCACCTCGTCGTGCAGGGGCTTGAGCGCCACCAGCATCTGGATGGTAGAGCAGTTGGGGTTGGCGATGATGTTGCGGTTGCGAAAATCGGCCAGCGCGTCCGGGTTCACTTCCGGAATGACCAGGGGAATGTCCTCGTCGTAGCGGAAGCAGGAGGTGTTGTCGATGACGATGCAGCCGTGCTCGGCGGCGATGGGCGCCCATTTGGCCGAGACCTCGGCACCGGCGGAGAAGAGTGCGATCTCCACCTGGCTCCAGTCAAAGACCTCCACATCAAGGATGTCGACGTTCTTGCCGCCAAAACGCACCGTGTCCCCAGCGCTGCGACTGGAGGCGAGCGGATAGAGGGTCGCTACCGGGAAGGCGCGCTCCTCCAGGATCTCGATCATGGCCTGACCCACGGCGCCGCTGGCACCTAATACCGCTACGTTGAATTGCTGACTCACTGATCTGTTCTCCTGTGATGCGGCCCGTCGGGGCCGGGGGGAGGCGCCGCCTGGGCAAGCCCCTCCCCTTGTTGAAATCGGGTTTATTGCTCCGAGACGGCAAAGCCCAGTCGGGCCAGTCTGTCGTCGGCGAAGGGCCCTTTCAGTTGCAGGGCGCCCAATTCGCGCCGCTCGGGGTAGCGCTTGCGCTGCTCATCGAAGCTGCCGGGCAGCCCGATCCGGTTGCGAAAACGGGCGTCGTCACGGCGCACGTCATAAACAAGGTGGACAAGCTGCTTGATGAGCGCCTGATCCGCCGGCTGCCCCGGCGTCAGCTCGCGCACCTCGGGGGCAGGCAGCAGGGATTGCAGATCCTGGCGTGGGGTGCGCCCCAGTTGCCGGCACAGCGCCTCATAGAGCATCCAGGTGCCACGGGCCTTGCCTTCCAGGCTGTAACCGGCGATGTGCGGGGTGGCCAGCTCGGTATGGGGCACCAGTTCATTGAGGGGCTCCGGCTCTCCTTCCCACACGTCCATCACCAGTCGCAGGGGATGGGGCCCCTGCTGGCGGACAAGCAGCGCCCGGTTGTCCCACACCTCGCCGCGGGATGCGTTGATGAGGATCTGCCCGGCCGGACGCTCGGCGATCTCCTCGGCTCCCAGCAGGTGGAAGGTGGCCTCATCCCCTTCACGAAGATAGGGGACATGGAAGCTGACGATGTCGGCATCCAGGGCAGTGCGGTAATCCACGAAGTCGCCAGCGGCGCCGCTACGGGCCAGGGGCGGGTCGCAGCGCAGCACCTTCATCCCGAGCGCCTCGGCCTTGCCGGCCACGCTCTCGCCGGTGTTGCCGGCACCGATGACGGCGAGGCTCATCTCGCTCAAGGTCAGCTCATGGCGTTCCGCCAGAACCAGCAGGGCGGAGAGCACGTAGTCCCCCACCGACACCTTGTTGCAGCCGGGGGCGCTGAAGAAGGGGATGCCCCGCGCCGCCAGCAGCCCCTGATCGATGTGATCCGTACCGATGGTGGCCGTGCCGACAAACCCCAGTCTGGGGCAACTCGCCAGGAGCGCTTCGTTGACCCGGGTCACGGAGCGCACCAGCAGCACATCCGCCTCTTGCAGATCCGCGGCCTTTATTTCTCGTCCCGGCAGGGGAACCACTTCACCAAATTCCGCAAACAGCTCCACCGCATGGGGCATATTTTCATCAACGACGATCTTCATCGGCACGCATCTCGTCCACCAGGGCCACAGGCGCGCCATTCTAGCCCAAACGCGACGGATTTTCAGAGGCTTGTTGGCAGACCGCTCTGCGGCCATCTTTCCGCCTCCCGGCTTCAGGTGCGGGCACGATGCCCGGCAGCATCATATGTAACAGCCTGTTGCCCTCGCCCCCTTCGCCTTGACCAGAGCAACCTGACTGGCACAATGACGCCTCTTTTTAGCCGCTCGCGCCACCGAACCGGACCCCTTGATGCCGACTCACTCCTCTTCGTTGCCACGCCGTAAGGTGCTTCATTTCAATGCCCTCCTGCTCCTCCCCCTGCTGCTGCTCGTCTGCCTGCCCTGGCAGCCGTTCATGACCCAGGCCCTGCAATCGGGCTGGCTATGGTGGCCCTACGCCCTCACCCGCATGGTGGACTTGCCGGGGCTGGTCTTCACCATCGCCGCCCTGCTGCTGCTCACAAGACACAAGCTGACGCTGGACAGTCGCGCCCTGCTGGCGCTGGCTGGCGCCCTCTTTGCCGTGCTGGCGAGCGACTGGGTCATCAAGAGCCTCATCAAGCTGCTGACCGAGGAGCCCAGGCCCTACCTCATCTGGCTGGAGAGCCAGGAGCTGATCCCCGCCATCCGCCAGTTCTATGGAGGAAGCCAGGCCCTTCGCAGTGAACAGGTCCACGCCGCGACCCAGTTGCTGGCGCTGCCCGCCTGGCTCGGCCAGCACTGGCAGGCAGAGGTCAACTACGCCTTTCCCTCCGGTCACAGCATCGCCGCCATGAGCCTCGCCCAGTTCTTCGGCCTGATCTGGCTGGCCCGGGCACCCGCCGGGGCCTGGCTGCTGCCACTCTGGGCCATCGGGATCGGCCTCTCGCGCACCCTTATCGGCATGCACTGGCCCCTGGATGTGCTGGCAAGCGCCCTGCTTGGCAGCCTTACCGCCCTCCTGGCCGCCCGCTGGTGGTTGCGCCACTACTGACGTCCAATAAAAAACGGGCACCTGGGTGCCCGTTTTATATTGCTTGTACGCCACTCACCCCTTCTGCTGCCAGCCCTCGGGATACTTGTAGCCGACGAAGCGCTTGGCGGCATAAGCCTTGAATTCGGGGGAGTTGTAGGCAGCCGCCACATCCTTGGCGAACGGCTTGCCCGCATCGGCGCTCTTGACCACCACCCAGTTGATGAAGTCATAGCTGCGCTCGAGGAAAAGGCCGGAGCTGAACGGGATCCCGCTTGAGGCGGCAAAGTTGCCGTTGATGACGGAGAAGTCCACATCCTCACGGGAGCGCGGCAGCTGCGCCGCTTCCAGCAGCACCAGCTTGAGGTTGTGGGGGTTCTTCACCACGTCGAACTCGCTCGCCTTGAGAGGATTGATCCCCTCCTTGAGGCTCAGCCAGCCCAGATCCTGCAACATCAGCAGTGCCCGCGCCTGGTTGGTGGGATCGTTCGGGATGGCGACCGTGCTTCCCTCTTTCACCGCCTTCAGATCCCCCAGCTTGCCGGCGTAGAGCCCCATGGGGCCGGTCGGCACCTGGGTGATGGGCGCCAGAGAGAAACCCCGGTCTTTGGCGAAGCTCTCCAGATAGGGCTTGTGCTGGAAGCAGTTGACGTCAAGCGACCCGTCCGCCAGGGCGATATTGGGGGTCACGTAATCGGTGAACTCCACCAGTTTGACCTTGTAGCCCTTGGCTTCGAGCTGCGGCTTGATAGAGTCGGTCACCATGTCGGCAAAGTCGCCAACCGTGGTGCCGATGACGATCTCTTTCTTCGCCTCATCGATGGCAAAGGCGGACAGCGGCAGGCTGCTGGCGAGCAACGCCAGGGCGGAAAGGGTGAAGAAGGAACGACGTTGCATAAAAACTCCCTGTCAACATGATCATCAAAACGGTGAGCGGTCGGGGGCGCAAACATGCAGTCAGCGCACAACCATCTAGCCATCCAAACGGCTAACTGAGCACACCATAACAGAGCTCGTAGCCTTCGCCAAGTAACAAAACCGGGCAAGCTTGGCCAGCACGAAGCAAAGCGCATCCCGCAACTGGATGAAAAATCTTTGACGGAGCACGCAGTTATGCGCCTGCCCTCTCCCTGTCTGGCGTCGAACTGGCTTATTGTGGTCATTCGATACCCATTTCAACGGTTCCCATGAGGGCCTGATGGGCTGCTCTACACCCAGGCCACACAAGGAGTCACCGTGTTCGATCATGTAGAAATCAAGGTGGTGCGTTTTGACTCCTGTCAGCACTTCTACGCCACCGTACTGGCTCCTCTTTTGATAGAACTCAAATGGTCTGATGAGACGGCGGCCGGTTTTGGCCTGATGGGCCGCGATCACGTGGGCTTCCTGATGGAGCAGGGGCAGCAGGGCGCCTCCTGCCATCTCGCATTCAGGGCCGACGACGCGACACAGGTGGATGCGTTCCATCACGCGGGGATCAAGGCAGGTTTTGCCTGCAATGGGTTGCCGGGACTGCGTCCCCACTATGCCCCCAATTACTACGCCGCCTTCCTGCGCGATCCCGATGGCAACAACATCGAGGCGATGACCTACATTGAGTCCTCACACGCCGCAAACACATCGCAGCACAGTGCCACCCAGCAAAAGGCCCTGCATTCGGTGAATCCAGGGCCTGAGAAGTACACGTAATGAGTCGGGTTAGATTATTTGACCGCCTTGCTGGCGTTCTCCAAGGCCTGCTTCTCGGCGGCGTTCATGATGGACGCCTGGCGGTTTTGCTCGGCCTGGTAGCAGGCGTCCTTGCTGATCCCTTGCGCCTGGCATTCCGTCATGCGTTGTGCCGGGCTGGCGCAACCGGCCAAAAGGCCAGCCAGGGAGACGAACAGGATTATCTTCTTCATGGTACTTCTCATCGTTAATGGAAAATCGTCCAACTACGCAGTAGCGGGTTGATGCGTCGCCCCTTGTCATGCACACCACAACTGAGAAAACGGGCTCCATGACGGGCATCCTAGTGTCCCCCACGCCGTCGGTCAGCTCACAATTTGTATCAAGATGTACGCGAGAATGGCTCCCAGGATGGCGCTGTATCTCATCCGCAACCGAGAAAGGAGACAAAAAATGCACAAACACCATCACCCAGGCCTGCTGGTGGTCGATATTCAGGGCAAGCTGGCCCGCCTGGTCGAGGAGAGCGACGCCCTGATTGCCAATACCGCCAGGCTGGTGCAAGGGGCCAGGGTGCTGGGGCTGCCGGTTGTCTGGCTGGAGCAGAACCCGGACAAGCTCGGTGCCACCGTGCCCGAATTGCAATCGCTGCAGGCAGGCGATCTTGTGCTGCCCAAATACAGCTTCGGCGCCCTGGGGGAGCCCACTGTGGCGACCGCGCTGGCCGAAAGCGGGGTAGAGCATTGGCTGGTATGTGGCATCGAGACCCATATCTGCGTCTACCAGAGCGTGTTGGGACTTCTGGCCAGCGGCACCCGGGTCTCGCTGGTGGTGGATGCGGTGTCGTCTCGCTGCGCTGCCAACCGGGATCTCGCCATCGGCCAGCTTGCGGCCAGGGGAGCTGCGCTGACGTCGGTGGAGATGTGCCTCTATGAGCTGATGGGGGACTGCCGCCATCCGGCATTTCGCCAGATCCTCTCCCTGGTGAAATGACCGCCATGATGGACAACATGGCGCCCTTTCTGTTCGCCCTCATCGCCTTCGGGGCGGCACTCATGGTGACGGTGACGGGGATGGCCGCCACCCGTCACTATCTGGCCTGGCTCTGGCTGGGGATCATGCTCTTCTTCGGGCTGTGGTGGACGCTGCTAGGGATGCCGCCGCTCCTCGCCGAACCGGCCCCTCTCTGACCATGCCGCCCGGACGGCTCAGCTCCCCAGACGCTCCTGCAGATAGTCGTATCCTTCCCCCTCCCTTGGCACGAAGCTCAGCCTGTGGGTCAGACCGGGGGGCGCATCATCGGCATGATGGGAAACGAACAATAGCTGGGTTCCCTCGCCCACGAGGCGCGCTACCATCTCCCGCACCAGGTGACGGTTGAGGGGATCCAGTCCCTGCAGGGGTTCGTCCAGGATGAGCAGCGGCGGATGCTTGACCAGGGCACGGGCGATCAGCACCAGTCGCTGCTGACCGAAAGAGAGAGAGTGGAAAGGCTGCGCCCCCTGATCGGCCAGCCCCAGCAGGGCCAGCCACTGGTTGGCCAGTGCCAGCTGACGATCCCCCGGCCGGGTATAAAGCCCGATGGAGTCGTAGAAACCGGAGAGGATAACTGTCTGCACCGGGCAGCTGACACGATAGTCCAGATGCAGCGCCGGGCTCACGAGCCCGATGTGGCGCTTGATCTCCCAGATACTCTCGCCGCTGCCCCGCCGCCGTCCGAACAGATGGAGCTCATTGTTGTAACCTTGCGGGTGATCTCCGGTGATGAGGGAGAGCAGGGTCGACTTGCCAGCGCCGTTTGGTCCCACCAGTTGCCAGTGCTCCCCCTCGTCAATGGTCCAGTCGAGCCCGTCGATGATCACCTGATCCCCGTAAGCGATACGCATGGCTTTCATGACGACCCGAGGGCCGGGAGGCAAGGGCTCGGGTGTCGTCAGCGGTGGCGGCAAACGGGGGGACGTGGTTTCGGCGCGAGCCAGCTGGGCCACCTCCTGGCTGCCGAGCACCGCCTCGCGCTCCCCCGCCAGCAGCAGACGACACTCGCCGAGCAGGCCGAGGTGAGTGGCAAAGGGGGGGATCTCGTCAAAACGGTTGACGATCACCACCAGGCGCAGCCCCTCTGACACCAGGTCGGCCAGCAACATCATCAAAGAAGCCCTGGCCCCCTGATCCAGGCCATCGAAGGGTTCGTCCAGCACCAGCAGCTCGGGTCGCCCCAGCAGGGCCCGGGCCAGCAGCAGCTTGCGCCCCTCCCCGCTCGAGAGGTAGCGATAGGGGCGCTCCCACAGGGATTCAATGCCAAAACGGGCCAGCAGCGCGCGGGCCTCATGCTCCTCCCCCCCCGCCTCCAGCATCAGGGTCGATACCCGATACCCCGCCTCCTCCTCTTCTCCCAGCATGTCGGTATTGCGCCGCTGCCAGTCCAGCTCCCCCAGCTGTTGCTGCGACTCGAACGAGAGTCGCTCGGCCCGGACTCGACCCGATACCGCTCCGGCACGCACGACCAGCTCGCCGCTCAGGGCCGACGCCAGCGCCGTCTTGCCGCTGCCGTTGCTGCCGACGAAGGCCCAGCAGGCCTGCGGAGTGAGACAGAGTTCGGGAATAACCAGGGTGTGGTGGCCACGCAGGGCCAGGGTGGCGGATTGCCACTGCAATGAGGTCATGGGATCGTCCTGTGATGGGTGCGGAGCGCCTTGCTCATTCCCCTTGTAACAGAAAAAGGGGGGCGCAGACAAAAACGGCGCCATTGCGGCGCCGTGTCATCAAAAAGCGGAGACGGGTTTAGCCGGCCTTGTGCTGCTCGGCCAGATAGAGCCAGGTGTCGACCACGGTATCGGGGTTGAGCGACACGGAATCGATCCCCTGCTCGACCAGCCAGGCGGCGAAGTCCGGGTGATCGGACGGCCCCTGGCCGCAGATCCCCACGTACTTGCCCGCCTTGCGGGCGGCGGCGATGGCCATGGCCAGCAGCGCCTTGACCGCTTCGTTGCGCTCGTCGAACAGGTGGGCGATGAGCCCGGAGTCCCGATCCAGCCCCAGGGTCAACTGGGTCATGTCATTGGAGCCGATGGAGAAGCCGTCGAAGTGCTCGAGGAACTTGTCCGCCAGCAGCGCATTGGAGGGCAGCTCGCACATCATGATGACTTTCAGGCCGCGCTCGCCACGGCGCAAGCCGTTCTCAGCCAGTATCTCCACCACCTGCTCCGCCTCACCCAGGGTACGCACGAAGGGGATCATCACCTCGACGTTGGTCAGCCCCATGACATCCCGTACCCGTTTCATCGCCTCGCACTCGAGGGCGAAGCAGGGGCGGAAACTGTCGGCGATGTAGCGCGACGCACCACGGAAACCGATCATGGGGTTCTCTTCATGGGGTTCGTAACCACGCCCCCCCACCAGGTTGGCGTACTCATTGGACTTGAAGTCCGACATCCGCACGATGACCCGCTCAGGCCAGAAGGCGGCCGCCAGGGTGGCGATCCCTTCCGTCAGCTTGGCTACGTAGAACTCACGTGGGCTCTCGTAGCCCGCGATCATCCTGGTGATGGTGGCCTGGAGTTCCGGGGTCTGCTGATCGAACTCCAGCAGCGCCTTGGGGTGGACCCCGATCATGCGGTTGATGATGAACTCGAGGCGGGCCAGGCCCACGCCGGCATTCGGCAACTGGGCAAAATCGAAGGCGCGGTCCGGATTGCCGACGTTCATCATGATCTTGATGGGCAGGCGCGGCATGTTGCCCACCTCGGTCACCGCCACGTCAAAGTCGAGCTCGCTGTCATAGATGAAGCCGGTGTCCCCTTCCGCACAGGAGACGGTGATGAGCTGACCATCCTGGATGTGGTCGGTGGCGTTGCCGCAACCCACCACTGCCGGAATGCCGAGCTCACGGGCGATGATGGCGGCGTGGCAGGTGCGTCCACCCCGGTTGGTGACGATGGCGGAAGCGCGCTTCATGATGGGCTCCCAATCCGGATCGGTCATGTCGGTGACCAGCACATCGCCGGGCTGCACTTCATCCATCTGGCTGATGGAGGAGATGACACGGGCCGGACCCGCGCCAATCTTGTGGCCGATGGCGCGCCCCTCGATCAGCACCTTGCCGGTTTGCTTGAGGGCAAAGCGTTCGAGGGTATTGGCTTCCTGGCGGCTACGCACGGTTTCCGGACGGGCCTGAACGATGTAGAGCTTGCCATCCTGACCATCCTTGGCCCACTCGATGTCCATCGGACGACCGTAGTGCTGCTCGATGATGAGGGCCTGCTTTGCCAGGGCCATCACTTCCTCGTCCGTGATGCAGAAGCGGTTGCGCTCGGCATCGGTAGTATCGACCACCTTCACCTGACGGCCATGACCGGCATCCCCGGAGTAGGTCATCTTGATGAGCTTGGAGCCCAGCGTCTTGCGCACCACGGCGGGGCGCCCGGCCTTGAGGGTCGGCTTGTGCACATAGAACTCGTCCGGGTTGACGGCCCCCTGCACCACCATCTCGCCCAAGCCCTGGGCGCCGGTGATGAAGACCACGTCGTTGAAGCCGGATTCGGTGTCCAGAGTAAACATGACGCCGGAGGCGGCGAGATCCGAGCGCACCATGCGCTGCACCCCGGCGGAGAGTGCGACCCCCTTGTGGTCATAGCCCTGATGGACCCGGTAGGAGATGGCGCGATCGTTGAACAGAGAGGCAAACACATGCTTGATGGCCGTCATGACGGCATCGATACCGCGCACGTTGAGGAAGGTCTCCTGCTGACCGGCAAACGACGCATCCGGCATGTCTTCCGCAGTGGCGGAGGAGCGCACGGCAAAGGAGGCCTCGAGCCCCGCGCTCAGCTTGTCATAGGCCTCCCGCACCGCCTGCTCCAGAGCGGGCTGGAAGGGTGCTTCCACCACCCAGTCGCGGATCTGCTGACCGGCCCGGTTGAGGGCGGCGATGTCATCCACATCCAGACTGTCGAGCAGGTCATGGATCTTGCCGTTGAGGCCGCTTAACTCCAGAAACTCGTTAAACGCAAAGGCCGTGGTCGCAAACCCGCCCGGCACGGACACGCCGGCCCCCGAGAGGTTGCTGATCATCTCGCCAAGGGATGCATTCTTGCCGCCGACGCGTTCAACGTCCTGCATACCGAGCTGTTCGTACCAGAGTACGTACTGTTGCATTTGCATGTCTCCAGGTTGGGGGGCCAGGGTGACAATTCACCTGCTGTGCCAAGTCGTGTGTTTTTGTTAGTGTCTGTTGCCAACGACCATGAAAACGTTTTCTATTTATTGTCAAAAAAATCCCCGAGCAAGAGTTGGGGATGGTCGTTTGACACAGGCATTCTACAATAGCGACACAAAAAGGTAACGACTCAGGTTTGCAAGCGAGTTCACAACTTGGGCATGGCAGATCTGTTGACAAAAACGATATGGTTTCGAGAGATACTTATTTCTCGCCGCCCCCTGGAGCGCACCACAGGAGTCCGCAGTGCACACCGTATTCTATGTATCCGACGGCACCGCCATCACCGCCGAAGTCTTCGGCCACGCCGTGTTGAGCCAGTTTCCCCTGGCCTTCGAACAGGTAACCATCCCCTTTGTCGAGACCCAGGAGAAAGCGCGCCAGGTACGGGCACGCATTGACGAGCAGTTTCGCCAGACCGGGGTGCGCCCCATCCTGTTTCACACCATCGTCGACCCCATGGTGCGTGAAGAGGTGCTCAAGGCCCAGGCCAGCAGCCACGATTTTCTCAACACCTTCGTGAGCCCTCTCGAACAGGAGCTAGGTATCAAGGCCGAACCCAGGTTGCATCGCACCCATGGCATGGAAAACCGCAAGCTGTACGACGATCGCATCGAAGCGGTCAACTTTGCGCTGGCCAACGACGATGGCATCACCACCAGGGAGTATGACGAGGCAGACATCATCCTCATCGGGGTCTCCCGTTGCGGCAAGACACCGACCAGCCTCTATCTGGCACTGCAATTTGGCATTCGCGCCGCCAACTATCCCTTTATCGAGCAGGACATGGGATCGCTGGAGCTGCCCGCCGCCCTCAAGGCCAATCGCCACAAATTGTTCGGCCTCACCATCATGCCGCAGCGGCTGCACGAGATCCGCAACCAGCGCCGCGCCAACAGCCGCTACTCCTCGCTTGATCAATGCAAACAGGAGCTGGCCAGCGTCGAGAGGCTGTTCCGCCAGGAGGCGATCCGCTTCCTCGATACCAGCTCCCACTCGGTCGAGGAGATCAGCGCCAAGATCCTGGAAGCGACCGGCCTTCGCCGCCAGCTCTGCTAACCTGCAAGGCTGTGACAGCACAACGCACCATTAAACAGGTGAGTGGCAAGATAACGAAACAGAGAAACAGGATGAAAAAATGATGCCAGCATCGTCGCTGGCATCCTATCACTCGCGGGGCAAGCAGGCTCAGGGCTTGTTGAGTTCCTTGTTGTTCATCAACATGCCGTGAAAATGGATGAGTCCCCTGCCCTTGCGGACTCGCTCGCTCAGCCAGCAGGCTGGCACCAACCCCATCCCGGCAGCAAGGATGAGCACCATGGCGACGTGGTTCACCAGGTAATCCGCTCCCAACCAGCCCCAGACAACAAGGCTGCTCATCGCCATCGTCAGCAACATGGGGGAGAGCCAGATCCCGAGCCAGAGCACGACCATCACCAGGCCACCGACTATACGCTCCATCATATGAGTCCCTTTTTATCAAAGGGCAAAAGCATCATAAAAACCAATTCGCGTCAACAGGCGCAAATCCACCCGTACACAAAATCAGCAATCACTCTCAAAACCCCTTTCCAGATCATGAAAAACCTGCATGGCGCACAAAACAGCAGCCAATGATGAGGAAAACAGGTGCATGGACGGTCGATTATCACTATTCTGCTCGGGTTGGTAGCCGCTACAAAAAACAGCCAGCGGCAAACCGTAACGATATAAATACGGATTTCGTCACGTTTTCGGCACAAGATGCCGCGCCAGGCAGAGGACGTGCTGTGGCTGACGGGACGCGAGCCGAGTGATTTCAGCGACGTAAGGAAGGAAGAATGGATCTTCAACAACACGGCGAGGAGCTCAAGCGCGGTCTGAAAAACCGCCATATCCAGCTCATCGCACTGGGCGGTGCCATCGGTACCGGCCTGTTCCTCGGCATTGCCGACACCATCAAGATGGCGGGCCCTGCGGTGCTGCTGGGTTATGCCATCGGCGGCTTCATCGCCTTCCTCATCATGCGCCAGCTGGGCGAGATGGTGGTGGAAGAGCCGGTTGCCGGCTCATTCAGCCATTTTGCCTACAAGTACTGGGGTGACTTCGCCGGCTTCGCCTCCGGCTGGAACTACTGGGTGCTCTATGTGCTGGTGAGCATGGCCGAGCTGACGGCAGTCGGTATCTATGTCCAGTACTGGTGGCCCGAGATCCCGACCTGGATGTCGGCGGCCTTCTTCTTCGTGCTGATCAACGCCATCAACCTCTCCAACGTCAAGGCGTTCGGCGAGATGGAGTTCTGGTTCGCCATCATCAAGGTGGTCGCCATTCTCGGCATGATTGGATTCGGCGGCTGGATGCTGTTCTCCGGCAGCGGCGGCCCCGAGGCCACGGTCAGCAACCTCTGGGCCCAGGGGGGCTTCTTCCCCAACGGCGTCGGCGGGCTGGTGATGGCCATGGCCTTCATCATGTTCTCCTTCGGCGGTCTGGAGCTGGTCGGCATCACGGCAGCGGAAGCGGACAATCCCGAGAAGAGCATCCCCAAGGCCACCAACCAGGTGATCTACCGCATCCTCATCTTCTACATCGGTGCCCTCACCGTACTGCTCTCCCTCTATCCCTGGGGCAAGGTAGTGGAAGGCGGCAGCCCGTTCGTGATGATCTTCCATGCGCTCGACAGCAACCTGGTAGCCAACGTACTTAACCTGGTGGTGCTGACCGCCGCGCTGTCGGTGTACAACAGCTGCGTCTACTGCAACAGCCGCATGCTGTTTGGCCTGGCCAAGCAGGGCAACGGCCCCAAGGCCCTGCTCAAGACCAGCAAGAGCGGCGTGCCCCTGACCGCCATCACCATCTCGGCCGCGGCCACCCTGCTGTGCGTGCTCATCAACTATTTGATCCCGGGCAAGGCCTTTGGTCTGCTGATGTCTCTGGTGGTCTCCGCCCTGGTCATCAACTGGGCCATGATCAGCCTGGCGCACCTCAAGTTCCGCAAGGTGAAGGCTGCAGAAGGCGTCACCACCAAGTTCAAGGCACTGTGGAGCCCGTTTGGCAACTACCTCTGCCTCGCCTTCATGGCCGCCATCCTGGTGATCATGTACATGAACGACGGCACCCGCATCTCGGTCGAGCTGATCCCGGCCTGGGTCCTGGTACTCGGTATCGGCTATCTGCTCAAACAGAAGAGCCAACGCAAGCTGGCGACCAACCTGGGCTAGGCATCGAGCCTCCTCCAACAAAAATGCCGGTCACTGACCGGCATTTTTTTATTCCATTCCCGTTTCACCTGACCCAGTTCGCGGCTCGCTTGTCCTGCCAGCCCCTGCAATGACAAACCCGAGGGGTTGCCTCGGGTTTGAGTGATGGACAAAGGGGCTGTGTTATTCCAGCAGGAAGACGGCTTCTACATTGTCAGTGATGCTGATCTGCTGCTGTTGATAGCTGTTTTCCATCATGTCGGCGGCAGGGGCTGCCGCTGCCTTCATGGCACGGGTATAGACCGGCATGGGGGAACTGTTGCGGTATTCGACGCTATACACCTTGCCAAGCTTCATGCCGAAAGCCTTGGCCAGGGATTCCGCCTTGCTCGTGGCATCAGCGACAGCACCAAGCCGGGCCTGCTCCTTGATGACCTGTGGTGACTTCAGGCCGTACTCTATCTGGGTCACGGACTCCAGACCCGCCTTGAGGGCGGTATCCATCAACTGGCTGAGTTTGTCGAGTTGATAGAGTTTGACCGCCAGTTGGCGCTGGGCACGGTAACCCACCATTTCAGGCTGCTTGTTCTGGGGATACTGATACTCGGGGGAGATCACCAGGTTGCCCGCCTCGACGTCGCTGCGCTTGATGCCGAGGCTCTCCAGCTGGCCAAAGAAGGCTGCTACCTTGGTATCTACCTGCTGTTTGGCCTTGATGCCCTGCTTCTCCAGTGCCGTGACGGCGACATTGAGCGTCAGCATGTCTGGTTCAGCCTTCTGCTCCGCATAGCCACTGACGACCAGATGGGGGGCCTGAGGAACCTCGATGGCAAGCAACGGAGCACTGACAACCAGCGCGGACAGGGTAAGAAGGGGACGCCACATAAAAAAACCTCCATCATTTAGATGGAGGTCATTATGCATGTCGTCGATTGGGATTCATATATCGTGTGTCGGCGGGATCTGGTCCAGCACCTGATTGGTCATGTCGATATTGATGCTGATCTCCCCTCCTCCTGAATTGCCATGGCTTGTCATCACGGGAGCAGGCGCCGGGCTGCCAAACAGCGATTCATCCTCAAAGTGGAACGAATCCCACGACAGAACATGACCTTGTGATGGCAGATTCGGCTCGGACGTCGTCACGACGGCCAGCGCACCCCAGTCAAGCTCCTCGCCGTGGCTGAGCAGCCCCTGCAAGGAGGTATCGCTCAGGCTCTGCAACGAATACTCCTGCTGCCCCCACTCATGGCCGACCAGCACCATCATATGGGGCAGGGGCGCATCTTCTGCCGGCGTGAAGCTGATACGAGAAGCGGCAAAGTCCACATTCAGCAACCCCGCCACCTCACCATCTTCGCTCTCCAGCTCCAGACCGTTGAGCGTGTCACCCGTCATCGTGGCCTGATAGCCAAAGCGGCCGGTGCAGACGATATTGTCCTGCCCGTTCCAGCTATAGCGAATGCCGTCGATGTCGACCCAGTTGAATGACTGCATGGTGACCCTCTCCTGATACTGCGGCTATCTTATCTGCCCACTCCATCAAATAACAGGGGCCGGGCACACCCGGCCCCCATACCCTGCTTACGGATCGACCTTGAGGTTGCCCTGATCCAGCAGATCCTGAATGATCTGCAGATTGGATTTGCCAGCCGTCAGATCCACGTTGTCAAAGAGGATGGTATGAGTCGTGGTGCCACTTCCCGCTCCATCCAGATCAATGGTCAGTGTCGACTTGCCACTGCCCGGACCAGGAGCAAAGGTAAGATAGTGATCCAGTGTGCTCGCATCGGCATGCTCACCACTGAGCAGTTCACTCAGGTCCAGAACATCTCCATTGGCCCCCGTGGTGAAGTCTTTGATGGTATCCGTGCCTCCTGCATCACCAGCCATCCATTTGAAGGTATCCTTGCCAGCCCCACCAGTCAGGGTATCACTGCCGGTACCCCCAATCAGCAGGTCGTCGCCCCCACCACCACTCAAGATGTCGTTACCTGCCAGTCCGCTCAAGACGTTGGCATTACCATCGCCGGTCAGGCTGTCGTTGAACATGGACCCTACCAGGTTTTCCATGTTGCTCAGGCTGTCTGTCCCTGCCCCTCCGGTATTCTGATTGACGCCATTGACTGTGACCGTGACCCCAGCAGCGCTGTCGAAGTAACTGGCCGTATCATTGCCGTTGCCGCCGTTCAGGGTATCGTTGCCAGCGCCACCGATCAGGAGATCATTGCCCTCACCACCATTCAAGGTGTCGTTACCGAGTCCTCCAAGCAGGATGTCGTTCCCGGCATTGCCGTTGAGCGTATCGTTTCCAGATCCCCCAATAAGGATCTCGTCGAGATAGCTCCCGGTAAGTGTCAAACCGCTCTGCACATCCACATACACCTTGGCCGTATCTGTGGTCGTGCTATTGGTGTAGTTGAACGAACCCTCGTAAGAGTTGGGAGTCGCATTGCCGGAGGTATCATCAAATGTTACCGAGCCTACATTGTCTGTGACGGTCCCTCCCACAGCTCCCGAGACACCCGTGATCATCTGGGTCGCAGCCAGAGGCCCGGTGTCATTGGCAAGCAGAGCCCAATCCGGAATGGTCGCCGGGTCCTGGTTGGTGATGATAAAGTCATCACGAACCACGGTAGGACCGACCGCCGGGTTGATAACGATGGACAAGGTGCTGGACGCAGTATCCCCATCGTTGTCTATCACACTGTAACCCACGACCTGGTTTATCCCCCCGACCGGAATGGATGTCGGCGGAGTATAGGTGTAGGCGCCGTTGTCCATATCCACCTTGAGGATGCCGCCTGCAAGTGTAATGGTCCATTCGTTGGTCGTTGTATTGAAGGTCCCGGCTGATGTCCCTCCCGAAACGCCGGCGGAGTCCGTCTTCTGGTTGTAGGTATAAGTCACCCCCCCCACGGTAATGGCATTGAGCCAGCCACCATCGGCCCCAGCACTCGCCGCTACACCGTTTATAAGTTGTCCTGCCAAGGGCGGGGCTACCACGGTGCTCAAAAGGGTCGCGGTCAGTTGGCTGAAGTCAGTCACCACCACTGCGGTGGTATTTGCCGGGCTGGCACCACTGACCCCGTTGTAGGCAATGGGATCCAGTGCAGACTGGGTCGCTCCCGATCCCATCCCGAGCGCGTACGAATTGATGTTGTTCGCCGTCAGGAAATCGGCCCAGTCCTTGGTTTCACCGCTCAGCGTCGTGCCGTCACCATCGATCCCGTTTCCACCGCCAAGCGAGTTGTTGCCATCAGGAACTGTGGCGGGGGTACCGCTCAACGAGTTGGCATTTGGCAGACCATCCGACATGAAGTAAGAGACATTTTGCGCATTAGCGAGTTTACCTGTATCGCCAAAGGCTTTGATTGCCTCGTTCAGTGCATCATCGTAGTTGGTCGAGTTCGTGGGGGTAAGGCCAAGGATGATGGCCTTGGCTACATCGACCGAGACCCACACCCCGGTCGGATTGGCGGCTGAAGTGGAGAAGGTCACGATATTGACCATGACGCTGCCGTAGGCGCTGTATTTGTCCAGCAGCTCCAAAGCGGACTTTTGCATCACCTGCATCCGAGTCATGCCTTGATAGCCCGATGGATCACCCATACTGCCGGAGATATCGAGGATCAACATCAGATTCGTGTTCTGCACCTGAGTCGCCTGGCCTGCATTGGTAACAGCATTGGCAATGGGGGCATCATCGCTGATCACAACCTGCAGGTTACCCGTGCCACTGTCGCCACTGGCATCCGTAGCCGACACGACGAAACTCGGACCATTCGCTGTATCACTGTTGCCTTGAACGTTGTGAGTCAGCACATTGTCTTTGAGCGTGTAGGTATAATTCACCGTGTAGACACCGGCTGTGGGGCCGCTGACACCGGTTACCGTCAGCATTCCTTCCGTATTGTTGATCAAGGTCTGACTGCCGCCACTGGTCAAGTTGTAAGCCTGCCCACCGATGGTCAAGGTAGTCAGATTTTCCCCCTGGGTGTTGATGGTGAAGCTGCCATTGAATATCTCCGAATTACCACTGGCAGCCGTCCCCTCAGGCAGTCCCTCCTCATCAACCGTCGCATTGCCGATGGTCAATACAGGGACACGGGTATCCTGAGCAATATTGATGGTAAGAGTTGCCGGATCTGTATCACCATCGCCATCTTTGAGCGTGTAGGTAAATACCTCCGAGGCACCCACGGGAACCGATGCCGCCGTGAGCGTATAACTGTATTCGCCATCCAACCCCATGGTTAGCGTCCCATACAGCCCGGTCACAGTGAATCCACCGGCAGGATTACTGTCTGAATTGCCGTTCGAGCTCACGACCTGGCTGATTGCCGCACCATCCGCCCCCATGACGTCCACCCCGGCACCGGCTGTGCCGCCGATGGTCCCCGCCCCGGTAATGACATTACCCGTCACCGGAGTGAACACACCTTCAGTGGCACTGTCAGCATCATCGTTGGCCGTCGGCACGTCATCGACGATCTGCACGCTCAGGGTGTTCGAGGCCGAGTCCCCGTCGCTGTCCACCAGGCTCACCGCGAAGTCTTCGAACAGGCTGTTGTTGCCGTTCGCCGTCAGGTGCACCTCGTTGTCGTTCAGGGTGTAGCTGTAGCTCACCAGCCCGGTCGCCGGGTTGTACCCGGTGATGGTCAGGGTGTTGCCCAGCGGCGTGGTCACC
>NZ_JBFOCW010000050.1:0-36410 GCF_040908005.1 Aeromonas sp. s1(2024)
GGAGAGCAGGAAGGGCTCAATCCCCATGTCCCGCATCCGGGTGATGGCGCCGATGGCGGTGTTGGTGTGCAGGGTCGACATCACCAGGTGACCGGTGAGGGATGCCTGTACCGCGATCTGGGCGGTCTCGAGGTCACGGATTTCCCCCACCATCACCACGTCCGGATCCTGGCGCAGAATGGCGCGCAGGCCCCGGGCGAAGGTCATGTCCACCTTGCTGTTGACCTGGGTCTGGCCCACCCCTTCGAGGTCATATTCGATGGGGTCCTCGACGGTCAGGATGTTGCGATCCCGGGAGTTGATCTCCGAGAGGGCCGCATAGAGGGTGGTGGACTTGCCCGAGCCGGTCGGGCCCGTCACCAGGATGATGCCGTGGGGCTTGCGAATGAGTTCGCTGATGATGTTGCGGTTGGCCAGCGTCATGCCGAGCTGCTTGAGCTCGAGGCGCACGTTGTTCTTGTCGAGCAGTCGCAATACCACCCGTTCGCCGTAGCTGGAGGGCATGGTGGAGACCCGCACGTCCACCGCCCGGCCGCCGATGCGCAGTGAGATGCGGCCATCCTGCGGCACCCGCTTCTCGGCGATGTCCATGCGCGACATGACCTTGATGCGCGACACCAGCAGGGAGGCGAGCTTGCGATGGGGGCGCAGGATCTCCCGCAGCACCCCATCGATGCGAAAACGGATCACCAGGGCCCGCTCGAAGGTCTCGATGTGGATGTCGGACGCCTCTTCTTTTATCGCCTCGCTCAACATGGCATTGATGAGGCGAATGATGGGGGCGTCGTCGTCGGCATCCAGCAGATCCTCGCTCTGGGGCAGCTCTTCGGCCAGGGCAAAGAAGTCCATCTCGTTGCCGAGATCCTCCATCAGCTGACGCGCCTCGGAGGAGTCACGCTGATAGTGGGCCATCAGGAGCGTCTCGAACTCGTCGTTGCCAAGCTGCTCCACCGCGAAGGCACAGCCCGCCACCCGGCGCACCTCCAGCAGGGTCTGGGGGGAGATCCCCTGACGACAGAGCAGCACCGGGGCACCCTGGCGCTCGGTCAGGATGGCCCCGAAGTTGCGGGCAAACGCGAACGGCAGTTCCGGCAGGGGAGCCGGCAGCTCGCTGCCATCGAGCTGGTAGGCGGCCATCAGGGCTTGCTCTGCACGAAGGGCTGCTCCTGCACCTGGGCGCGCACGCCGGTGGCGGTCGCCTGCTGCTGGGCCTGCATTCTCTGGATCTGCTGCTGCACCTCGGGGGACATCATCACGTCCTGGCCATAGGCGGGCAGCACCTGGCGAGCCGGCGAGGTGGCATAGCCCTCTTCCGCAGCCCGGCTCAGCTGTTCGGCCCTGAACAGGGTGTACTTGTTGCTGGAGACCCCGGAGTAGACATTGGCGTCACGCAATATGGTCGGGCGGATGAAGACCATCAGGTTGCGCTTGGCGGTGGAGGTCTTGGAGGAACGGAACAGGTAGCCCAGTACCGGAATGTCCCCGAGCAGGGGCACCTTGGAGATCTGCTCCTGGGTCTGTTCGTCCATCAGGCCGCCCAGCACCACTGTCTCGCCGCTCTTGACCAGCACGGCGTTCTTCACGGTGCGGGTATCGAAGGTGGGGCCCAGGTTGGCGGTCCCGGTCGCCTGCTTCTGTGCCACGCTGGAGACTTCCTGCTCGATGTTGAGCAGCACGGAATCTCCTTCGTTGATCTGGGGCGTCACCACCAGCTTGGTCCCCACCGTCTTGCGCTCTATGGTGTTGAACACCTGATCGCTGGTGGTGGAACTCTGGGAGCCGCTCTGCACCGGCACTTCCTGACCGACGTTGAAGGAGGCCTCCTTGTTGTCCATGGTGACGATGCTCGGGGTGGAGAGGATGTCGTTCTTGCTGTTGGTGGAGAGCGCCGTCACCAGCGCCGCCCAGTCCCCGTGATAGAAGCCTGCCGCCATGCCGCTGAAGCTGCCCGCCAGGGATGACAGGCCGTCGGTGTTGCCGTTGTCTTTGTAATCCTTGGCGGCGATGGCCAGGGAGCCGATGGGCAGACCAGTGTCGGTGAACTGGGTGCCGCCGCCATTGGTGTTGGCCCACTGCACCCCGAGGTTCATGCCGTCACCATCCGATATCTCGACGATGATGGCCTCCACCAGCACCTGGGCACGACGAATGTCGAGCTTGGCGATGACCTGCTCCAGCTCGGCCATCACGTCCGGCTGGGCGGTGATCACCAGGGCATTGGTGGTCTCGTCGGCGGAGATGGCGAGCTGGCCGCCGCCGATGCTGGCGCCGCCCGTGGCCGTGGCAGCCGCCCCGCCCTTCTTGTCGGCGGCGATGCTGGAGCTGACCCCCTTGAGGACGTCAACCAGATCCTTGGCCTTGCCATATTTCAGGTAGAAGACCCGGGTGTTGCCCTGGCTCTGCAGATCCCGGTCGAGCTGGCGCACCATCTGGATGATGCGGGCACGGGCCTTGGGCTCGCCGCTGATGACCACGGAGTTGGTGCGCTCGTCGGCCACCACCTTGGGGGAGAGCAGCAGCGAGGCGTTGGCCCCCTGATTGCTGCCATCCTTGTTGAGGTTGGTCACCAGCCGCACCATCTCGCCGGCGGAGGCGAACTTGAGCTTGATGACGTCCATGTCCTGATCCCCCGCCTTGTCCACCCGGCGAACTACCTCCACCAGGCGGTTGACCACGGCGGCGCGGCCGGTGATGAGCAGCACGTTGGAGGGCTCGTAGTGGACCACGTTGCCGCCGCCGGCGTTGTCGTTGAGCTGACGCAGCAGGGGGGCCAGTTCACGGACCGAGACATTGCGCACCGGCACGACCCGGGTCACCATCTCGTCACCCACGCCGGGGTTGGTGTCATCCACCACGGGGATGGCCGAGGTCTTGGCATCCTTGGAGCGCACCACCTTGAGCACGCCGTTGTTCATGGGCACCACGGCAAAGCCGTAAACGTCGAGCACGCTCAGGAAGAACTGGTAGTACTGATCCTCGTTGAGCAGGTCATAGCTGCGCACGTTGATCTTGCCGCGTACCGATGGCTCTATGATGATGGTTTTGTTCAGGTTCTTGCCGACCGTGTTGATGAACTCCTCGATGTCGGCGTTCTTGAAACTGGCGGAATACTCGGTGGCCCAGGCAGAACCGGCCATCATCAAGGCTGCCGCCATGGTGGCCAGACGCCAGCCCTTCCCTTTATTTGTCATTCTTGGTGCTACTCCAATTCATTATTCTGACAAGCCGACATAGACGTCGTAGAGCTGTCCTTGCCGCTCGACGGTGACGGTCATTTCCGTGGCGCCCGCCACCTGCTGCATCGCCTGCATGGCCTGGGCGTTGTCACGCAGATCCAGGCCGTTGATGCTGACCGCCAGATCGTTGGCGACCAGTCCGAGTTGATTGAACAGTTCCGGATTGCGACCCGGGTTGAGGCGATAGCCGGTCATGCGACCGTCCACCCGGACCGGAGAAATATTGAGGTAATCGGTGATCTTGCCCGGGTTGCCCAGCAGTTCGCTGCGCACGGAGGAGAGCCCCTCCTGGCGGGCCGGTTTGGGCAGGGGCTTGCCATACTCCTCCCCGTCCAGCATCAGGGTCTCGTCACGGCCGTCCCGGGCGATGATGACCCGATCGGCAAACACCTGGCGTATCCTGGCCTGGGTACCGTCGATGTAGTCCCCGATGCCGTAAGAGTTCTGTGTCCCGTTGTGGGCGATGATGGCGATGGACTTGGCGGGATCCGAGCTTGCCAGCACCCCGTTGAGCTGGGCGTTGAGCTGGGTTTTCGGGGCATCCGCCGCCACCGTCTCTGCCGCCTTGTCCGCCTGGGGTTGCAGCGCCTTGCCAAAGAGAGAGAGGCGGCTGAGGTTGCCAAGATCGAGGCGATCGCCACCACTCCCCTGCACCGAGGTGACCGAGGGTTGCCAGGGGGTCAGGGGAGCGGGCTGGGCCAGTTCGTACAGGCGCCAGGTGAGCACGGCACACTGCTGGGCCAGCAACAGCAGCAGAAGCCAGAACAGGGGCTGGCTGAAACGGGAAAGTGGCATGGCCTTGCAGCGAGCCAGAAGGGAAGTCAACAAATCATCCCTGAACGGTAGCGTCATCTTTCTCAAAATTGTCTGGCATCCAAGTCGGTTGGCTATTGTGTACGGCAATGGACCCAGAGACAACCGACCGGATGGGACCAAGGGGTGAAAATTCAGTTTCCGTCACACCCGGATGCCCCCTGTTTCTATCCCGGGGCCCGCCTCTGGTATAATCAGGCACCTTTTCAGCCATCCCGGAGCCGATCCATGTCGAATCCAGCACAAAGCAGCACTCAGGTCCGTCTCGACAAGTGGCTGTGGGCCGCCCGCTTTTACAAGACCCGCAGTCTGGCGCGGGATCAGATCGACGGCGGCAAGGTGCACTACAACGGCCAGCGCACCAAGCCGGGCAAGGCGGTCGAGGTCGGCGCCCTGGTGCGATTCTGGCAAGGCCAGGACGAGCGGGAGGTGCGGGTGCTCGAGGTGAGCGAGCAGCGCAAATCCGCCCCGCTGGCCCAGCAACTCTATGAAGAGACCGAGGCCAGCCTGAAGAAACGGGCCGAAAACAGCGAAGCCCGCCGCTTCAACAGCCAGTTTGCCCCAAGCCCGGAGCGCCGACCCGACAAGCAGGAGCGACGCCAGCTTATCCGGGTCAAGCAATCCTAATCCGCGTCTGTGGCCCCTTTATGACGACAGGTGGAGGAATTAGTTCCTAACCACCTGTTTAACAATGTGTTTATTTTTCCCCAAGAACATCCTAGGAAACCATGATGAGTAACCAAGACCTCCTGTATCGCTATCTGTTCGAAGAGTACGAAGTGCGTGGGGAGCTGGTCCAGCTGGATCGTACCTACCGCCACATCATCGACGCCCAGAACTACCCGGTACAGGTGCAGCACCTGCTGGGCGAGCTGCTGGTTGCCACCAGCCTGCTGACCGCCACCCTCAAGTTCGAAGGCTCCATCACGGTGCAGCTGCAGGGGGACGGTCCGGTGCGTCTGGCCGTCATCAACGGCGACAACAACCAGCAATTGCGCGGCGTGGCACGCTATGAAGGGGAACTGCCGACGGACGGCAAGCTGCAAAGCCTGATCGGCAACGGCCATCTGGTCATCACCATCACTCCGGATCAGGGAGAGCGCTATCAGGGCATCATCGCCCTGGAGGCCGACACCCTGGCGGCCTGTCTGGAGCACTACTTCGCCCAGTCCGAACAACTGGCCACCCGCCTCTGGATCCGCACCGGCCACCATGAGGGCGAGCCCCGTGCGGCGGGCATCCTGCTGCAGGAGCTGCCGGCCCAGAGCGAGGATCACAGCGAAGATTTCGACCACCTGGTCCAGCTCACCACCACCATCAAGGACGAAGAGCTGTTCGGTCTGGACGCGGAAGAGATCCTCTACCGCCTCTACCACCAGGACAAGGTACGGGTGTTCGATCCCCAGGCCATCGAGTTCCGCTGCACCTGCTCCCGCGCCCGTTGCGAAGGGGCCTTGCTGCAGATAGACAAGGAGGAAGCGGTATCCATGGTGCAGGAGCTCGGCAAGATCGACATGCACTGCGATTACTGCGGCGCCCACTACGAATTCGACGGGATAGACATCGAAACCCTGTTCAGCAGGGCTCCCGGTAATGATGCAAACCAGTTACACTAATCAAAGGCGGGCAAAACCCGCCTTTAACTTAAATAACAAAAAAATACCCTATTTTATAAAGTTTGATGGCGATCGCTAAAAACTACCACCTAGGTGGTAGCATGGACGTCAGATAGAACCCTACACACCTCTGAACCCAGGAGAATACAATGACAATCGTGGTAGAACCCACCCTGGCCCAACAACTGAAGCTGGACCAATACGGTATCAAAAACAGCCAGGAAATCGTTCGCAACCCCTCCTATGAGCAGCTTTTCGCTGAAGAGACCCGCTCAGACCTTGAGGGCTTCGAACGTGGCGTCGTCACCGAGCTTGGCGCCGTCAACGTCAACACCGGCATCTTCACCGGCCGTTCCCCTAAAGATAAATATATCGTCAAAGATGCCACTACCCAGGATACTGTGTGGTGGTCTGACCAGGGTAAAAACGATAACAAGGCGATCACCCCGGAAGTGTGGTCACATCTGAAAGGGCTGGTCACCAAACAGCTCTCCGGCAAGCGTCTGTTCGTGGTGGACGGCTTCTGCGGCGCCAACCCGGACACCCGCCTGGCGGTGCGCATCATCACCGAGGTGGCCTGGCAGGCGCACTTCGTGAAGAACATGTTCATCCGCCCGAGCGAAGAGGAGCTGAAGACCTTCAAACCGGACTTCGTGGTGATGAACGGTGCCAAGTGCACCAACCCGAACTGGAAGGAGCAGGGTCTCAACTCCGAGAACTTCGTCGCCTTCAACATGACCGAGAAGATGCAACTCATCGGCGGCACCTGGTACGGTGGCGAGATGAAGAAGGGCATGTTCTCCATGATGAACTACTTCCTGCCCCTGCGCGGCATCGCCTCCATGCACTGCTCCGCCAACGTGGGCAAGGATGGGGACGTGGCCATCTTCTTCGGCCTCTCCGGCACCGGCAAGACCACCCTCTCCACCGATCCCAAGCGTCAGCTGATCGGCGATGACGAGCACGGCTGGGATGATCACGGCGTGTTCAACTTCGAAGGGGGCTGCTACGCCAAGACCATCAAGCTCTCCGAAGAGGCCGAGCCGGACATCTACCACGCCATCCGCCGCGATGCGCTGCTGGAGAACGTGACCGTGGCCGCCGATGGCACCATCGACTTCGACGACGGTTCCCGCACCGAGAATACCCGAGTCTCCTACCCCATCTATCACATCGACAACATCGTCAAGCCGGTCTCCAAGGCGGGTCACGCCACCAAGGTGATCTTCCTGACCGCAGACGCCTTCGGTGTGCTGCCCCCGGTCGCCAAGCTGACCAAGGAGCAGACCAAGTACCACTTCCTGTCCGGCTTTACCGCCAAGCTGGCCGGTACCGAGCGCGGCATCACAGAGCCGACCCCGACCTTCTCCTCCTGCTTCGGCGCGGCTTTCCTCAGCCTGCACCCGACCAAGTACGGCCAGGAGCTGGTGAAACGGATGGAAGCGGCAGGGGCTGAAGCCTATCTGGTCAACACCGGCTGGAACGGCACCGGCAAGCGGATCTCCATCAAGGATACCCGTGGCATCATCGACGCCATCCTGGATGGTTCCATCGAGAAGGCACCGACCAAGGTACTGCCGGTGTTCAACCTGGAAGTGCCGACCGAGCTGCCGGGCGTCAACCCCGCCATACTGGATCCGCGAGACACTTACGCCGACCAGGCCGAGTGGGATGCCAAGGCGGCCGATCTGGCCGGGCGCTTCATCAAGAACTTCGAGCGCTTCACCGACAACGACGAAGGCAAACGCCTGGTCGCGGCGGGCCCGCAGTTGTAAGAAACGCGCCTCGCGTCTCACAATCCCGTACCGGTCAGCCCTGCTGGCCGGTATTTTTTTGGCCGATGCGCGGCATATGGCTCCCGCCAAGCCTTGCCTTGACGGCCCTTGCGCGTTAGATTCAGCCAAACTTTATACAATATACAATTTTGCAACCTGCCCGTGACCCCAGCATGACCCCACCTTACAAGACCCGAACCCAGATGGTGATGGAGAACCTCCGCGGCCGGATATTGCGTGGCGAGTTTGCTGCGGGCGCCCCCCTGCGCCAGGACGCCATCGCCAAGGAGCTGGCGGTGAGCCGCATCCCGGTGCGGGAAGCCCTGATGCAACTGGAAGCCCAGGGGCTGGTGAAGTTCGAGGCCCATCGCGGCGCCGTGGTGACCATGCTGGATGCCTCGGCCATCGAGGAGCTCTTTTATTTGCGGGCACTGCTCGAAGCCGATACCCTGTTCCACGCCGTCGACCTGATGACGGAGGAGACCTTCGCCCAGGCGCAAGCCATCCTCGCCCAGTTTGATCTGGCGCTGGAGTCTGGCACCCAGATCGAACACTGGGCCGAGTTGAATCACCGCTTTCACGCCACCCTCTACCAGGCAGCCAATCGCCCCCAGGCACTGGAACTGATCGCCCAGATCAATCTGAGCTGCGACCGCTATGTGCGTTTCGAACTGCTGTTCGCCCAGGGCGGCGTGGACAAGGCCGAGCGGGAGCACGCCCGACTCCTTGAACTGTGCCGCGCCCGGCGCAAGCACGAAGCAGTGGTACTGCTCAAGCAACACATCGAGGCGGCAGGCCAATCGATCAGACAGATCCTGGCAAGCGGCCACCATCAATGAACACTCACATCACCACAAGCTGGCAATAACGACATGAACCATTTCGAGATTATTGAAACCCGCGTCGCCCAGGTCAGGGCCACACTGGCCACGCTGGAGCTGGACGCCTTCATCGTTCCCCACGACGACGAGCATCTGGGGGAGTACATTCCCGCCTATGCCGAGCGGCTGGACTGGATCACGGGTTTCAACGGCTCCGCCGGGCTCGCCATCATCATGGCGCATCGGGCGGCCCTGTTCATCGACGGTCGTTATACAGTGCAGGCGCGCATGCAGGCGCCGGCCGAGCTGTTCGAGTTTCTCCACCTCAATGAAGACCCCCACGTGCAGTGGCTGGCGGAGCAGTTGCCCTCAGGCTCCCGGGTCGGTTTCGATGCCCGCCTGCACAGCCTGGCCTGGTACCAGAACGCCAACGCCGTGCTGGCCGATCACGGCATCGAGCTGGTGCGCATCGATGAGAACCCCATCGATCTGCACTGGAGCGATCGTCCCGCCCCGACCAAGAGCCCTGTCATCCTCTACAGCGAGGAGCTGGCGGGCCAGTCCAGCCAGGCCAAGCGCGAAATGCTGGCCAGCGATCTGCGCAAGCGCGGGCTGGATGCGGTGCTGCTGACCCAGGCCGAGCCCATCAACTGGCTGCTCAACCTGCGTGGTCGCGACGTGGAACGCCTGCCGGTGGTGCTGGGCTTTGCGGTACTCTACGCCAACACCACCATGGATTTCTTCGTCGATACCGACAAGATCGACTGCTTCGCCTTCAGCCAGCACGTGGGACAGGATGTCTCCGTCTACCCCATCGACAAGCTGGGTGACGTGTTGCAGCGCATCGGCGAGGATCAGCAGAAGGTGCTGGCTGACCCCAACACCGCCAACGCCTGGACCCAGCTCGTGATGGAAGAGGCAGGCGCCATTCTGGTGGCCGGCCAGGATCCCACCATGCTGCCCAAGGCGTGCAAGAACCCCGTGGAGCTGGCCGGCATGCGTGCCGCCCACCTGCGCGATGGCGTTGCCGTCACCCGCTTCCTGGCCTGGCTGGATCGGCTGATCGCCAGCGGCGAGTTCGACGGGGTGGACGAAGGCACCCTGGCCGACCAGCTGGAAGCCTTCCGCCACGAGCAGGAGCACTATGTGGAGCCGAGCTTCGACACCATCTCGGCACTCGGCCCCAACGCCGCCATGTGCCACTACCGCCACACCAACGGTACCCCGCGGGCCTTCGGCCAGGACAGTATCTATCTGGTGGACTCCGGCGCCCAGTACCTGGACGGCACCACCGACATCACCCGCACCGTCAAGGTGGGTGAGGTGACCGACGAGCACAGGGCCATGTTTACCCGGGTGCTGCAAGGTCATATTGCCCTGGATCAGGCCCGCTTCCCCCGCGGCACTGCCGGCATCCAGCTCGACGTGCTGGCCCGCATGCCCCTGTGGCAGGCCGGCTACAACTACGACCATGGCACCGGCCACGGGGTCGGCCACTTCCTCAGCGTGCACGAAGGCCCGCAGCGCATCGCCCCCAAGGGCAGCCTGGTGGCCCTGCAGCCGGGCATGGTGCTCTCCAACGAGCCGGGCTACTACCGGGAAGATGCCTTCGGCATCCGCTGTGAAAACCTGGTGGTGGTGACCGAGCAGGAAGCCCGTGGCGAGCTGACGATGCTGGGCTTCGAGCGACTGACCTATGTGCCGTTCGACATCCGCCTCATCGATCGCAGCCTGCTGAGCCCGGCGGAGTTCCGCTGGATCAACGAATACCATGCGGAGGTCTACCGCCGTCTGAGCCCGCTGCTGGAGGGCGAGGATCTCGCCTGGCTGGAGCAGGCGACCAGCCTCCTCTGATGACACAGGGCCTGCGGGCCCTGTTTCTTTATCCGCGGCATGCCACAAATGCCCCCCTTGCATCGACTCCCCGCCCCTTCTACCCTGTGCCTCCTTTTTGGCTGCCCCGCAGCAGAGACCCGATGAGAGGAGCCCCGATGCACTCGTCCCCCGTATTGCGCCTTGCCACCCACACCGACATGCACGCCATCTGGCAGATAGATGCCGATGTCTTCGGCGAGGATGTCTACCCCGGTTTCTTCTTTCGCCAGGCCATGGATCTGTGGCCCGAACTGCTGGTCGTTGCGGAGCGGGAAGGCCGGCTGCTGGGCTATGCCCTGGGCGGGCTTGGTCAGGATCGGTCGCAGGGCTGGCTGCTCTCCCTCGCGGTGCGCCCCGAAGCGCGCGGCTTCGGCCTGGCCGAGCAAATGATATTGCAGGTGGAGCAGGGACTGCTGAAACTGGAAGTTGAGCGGGTCAGACTGACCGTTGATCCCGCCAATCCGGCCCAGCGCCTCTACTTCAGGCTGGGTTATCAGCAGTTGGCAGAAGAGAGAGGCTACTTCGGGCCAGGCGAGGATCGCCTGCTGCTGGAAAAAGCCCTGACCTGACCATCCACCACCGGCACGGGAGCCTTCCGGCCACATAATTGGTTACACTTTGCGGGTTTAATGCGCAATCTGGTTGGCGTAAAGTGCAATTCATCACCAGATTAATCCGATGCCCGCCCAGGAGGCCCATCATGTTCAAACGTATTGCTCTCGTCACCCTGCTGGCGGCCACCACCGCCATCACCGGCTGTGCCAACAGCGACGTCTACTCCGGCGATGTCTACACCAAGGATCGCGCCAAGCAGGTACAGACCGTCAGCTATGGCACCATCCTCTCCACCCGCCCCGTCAAGATCCAGGCCGATGAGAACTCCCTGATCGGCACCATTGGCGGCGCCGTGGTCGGCGGCCTGCTCGGCAGCACCATAGGCGGCGGTCGTGGCAGTGACATCGCGGCGGCCGGTGGCGCCATCGCGGGTGCGGCGGCCGGCAAGGCGGCAGGGGACAAACTCAACCAGGTTGACGGGGTCGAGCTCGAGATCAAGAAAGAGAACGGCGAATCCATCGTGGTGGTACAAAAGGCCAGCCCCACCTTTGTGCCTGGCGCCCGGGTCCGCATGACCCAGGGCAACGGCACCATCAACGTGGCCGTGGTGAACTGATAGCGCCGTTCAAGGTGCAACTGCCATAAAAAAGGTGAGCCCGGGCTCACCTTTTTGCGCTCTGCACCACTTAAGATTCACTCCCCCAGATGCAGCCAGGCCGCGATGGACAGCTGCAGGCTCACCAGGTCGGCATGGTGAAACAAGGCATGCAGTGATGCACGATCCCCGGCCACCTGCATTATCAGACGCTGTTGCGCCTGCAGGTCGGCCAGCCAGGAGGGTGGCACCGTCAGCGTGCCTGCCGCCTCGGCAACCAGGGATACCCCCTCGAGCAGGGCATGCAGCGCCCGTTGTTGTTCGCCAGCATCGTCACTCTCGAGCCAGAGCTGCTCATGATACTGCCAGTGCTGCATACCCAGGGTAATGCTGGCCTTCTGATCTTTGCCCTCAATCCTTTGCAGGGGCTGCACGGCCAGTGGCTTGCCAAGCCCAGCCAGCCTGTATCCGCGCTGCGCCTTGGACTGGGCACCCAGCCGCAATCCTCCCAGCGCCGCCAGCTTGCTCGCCAGGGTGAACAGGGCGCGGGCATCGCCGGATTTCAGCTCCAGCTCCAGCTCGTCGATCCCGGTACGCCCCAGGGCACCGGCAATCTCCCCCTGATCCCAGGCCAGCTCGATCTCGGCATCTCCGAATGCGATCAGCCAGTGGCGGCGCAGGAAATCGGTGCTGAACTGGGCCACCAGACGGCTCTGGAGTTCATCGCGCACCACCAGACTCGGCCAGATATCGGCAGGAAAGGCAGACAGGGTCGGAATGGTGCCCTCCACCGGGGTGTTGTACTCGGGTCTGGCGTGCAATCCGCCCACGACCTGCCCCCGGCACTTGATGGTCTGCTCGGAAAAATCATCGCTGCGACGAATGCGCAACCCCATCTCGAGCCCACGCAAACCCAGATCGGGCGTGTCGAAATAGACGTTGCCAAGAGCGGCTTGATTGGAAGAGATAATCTCTAGTGAATTCAGAAGGTTGGAGAGGGATTCTTGAATATTGCTGGTGACGAAAAACTTTATCTCGATCTCAGTTTGCATAGTCATTCCGGGCTGGCGGGCAACTTTGGGGGGCATGTTCGGGGTCGCGAGGATATAATGCCAGCGACAGTTCACGATTAATTCACGGTTTTATTGATGGCACAGTTCGGTTACCATGCGCCCCTCATAAAATCGTATCGAGTGTTTTTTCACCGACACAGGTTTGGCCATGCCAGTAAATACTATTTTGGGTCTTTTTGCCAAGTCCCCCATCAAGCCGCTGCAGAAGCATATCGTCAAGGTTCACGTGTGCTGCGAACAGCTCATTCCCTTCTTTGATGCCGTTGCCGAAGACCGCTGGGAAGATGCCGAGAAGATCCGGCAACAGATCGCCCAGCTGGAAAAAGAAGCGGACATCCTCAAGCGCGAAATCCGCTTGAAACTCCCCCGCGGCCTGTTCCTGCCGGTCGCTCGTACCGATCTGTTGGAGCTCTTGACCCAGCAGGACAAGATTGCCAACCGTGCCAAGGATATTTCCGGCCGCATGCTTGGCCGCAAGATGGAATTCCCCACCGAGATGCGCGCCGATTTCATGGCCTATCTCAAACGCTGTATCGATGCGACCGCCCAAGCCGAAAAAGCCATCGGAGAACTCGATGAGCTGCTCGAAACCGGCTTTAAAGGACGTGAAGTTGAAATGGTTGCCGAGATGATCCACCAGCTGGATCTCATCGAGGACGATACTGACACCATGCAGATCGGACTGCGCCAACAGCTGCAAGCCGTTGAGCACAAATACAATCCGATCGACGTTATGTTCCTCTACAAGATCCTCGAATGGGTAGGTGACCTGGCTGATCAGGCAGAGCGCGTTGGCGCCCGTCTGGAATTGATGCTGGCTCGTTCGTAATCGACTGACTGGGTAAACACTACTAATGGACATTATCGCAAATTACGGCACCACCCTGGTGCTCGTGGCGGCCTTGTTCGGCTTTTTGATGGCCTGGGGCATTGGTGCGAACGACGTCGCCAACGCCATGGGCACATCGGTCGGCACCAAGTCCCTGACCATCCGTCAGGCGATCATCATCGCCATGATCTTTGAATTTGCCGGTGCCTATCTGGCCGGTGGCGAAGTGACGGCCACCATCCGCAGCGGCATCATCGACAGCAACGCCTTTGCCGACACGCCGGATCTGCTGGTGCTCGGCATGATCGCCTCCCTGCTGGCTGCGGGTCTGTGGCTGATCCTGGCCTCCTATTTCGGCTGGCCCGTCTCCACCACCCACTCCATCATCGGCGCCATCGTGGGCTTCGCCGTGGTGAGCATCGGTCCGGAAGCGGTACAGTGGAACAAGTTTGGCGGCATCGTCGGCTCCTGGGTAGTCACGCCGGCCATCTCGGGCATCATCGCCTACTTCATGTTCATCAGCGTGCAGAAGCTCATCTTCAACACGGACAACCCCCTGGACAACGCCAAGCGCTATGTCCCCTTCTACATGTTCCTGACGTCCCTGGTCATCTGCCTGGTCACCATCAAGAAGGGGCTGACCCACGTCGGTCTGCACCTGAGCAATGGCGAGGGCGTCCTGCTCTCCGTCGCCATCTCCATCGCGGTGGCGTTTGCCGGCTGGATCTATATCCGCGGCCAGCAGTACAACCCGAAAGATGACAGCAAGATGCACTTCGCCAACGTGGAGAAGGTGTTCGGCATCCTGATGATCATCACCGCCTGTGCCATGGCCTTCGCCCACGGCTCCAACGACGTGGCCAACGCCATCGGTCCGCTCTCTGCAGTCGCCTCCATCGTGGCGGCCGGCGGCGAGATCGGCGGCAGCTCCCACATCGCCTGGTGGATCCTGCCCCTTGGCGGCATCGGCATCGTCATCGGTCTGGCCACCATGGGCGAGAAGGTGATGGCGACCGTCGGCACCGGCATCACCCACCTGACCCCGAGCCGTGGCTTCGCCGCCCAGCTGGCCACCGCCGCCACCGTGGTGATCGCCTCCGGCACCGGTCTGCCCATCTCCACCACCCAGACCCTGGTCGGTGCCGTCATGGGCGTCGGTCTGGCACGGGGTATCGCGGCCCTGAACCTGGGCGTGCTGCGCAACATCGTGGTCTCCTGGGTCATCACCCTGCCCGCGGGCGCCATCCTGGCCATCGCCATCTTCTACGTGCTGCAGGCCTGCTTCTCCTGAGCAGCCCACGCCGCACGACAAAAAGCCCGGGTCATTGACCCGGGCTTTTTTATGCTTCGCCCATATTACGCCGTCGATTGAGCGTCGATCGGCTGCGGCGTTTACTCCTCGATGAAGGTCCACTCGTCGCGCACCCGGCTGATGGCATCAAGCCGCCGCTTGGCAAGCTGCTCGCGGATTGCCTCCCCTTTGAAGCCGGCCGCCACTATCTCCTTGACCGGCACAGCCTGCGCCGCCTCCAGGGCCTGAGCGACATAGTCCGGCTGACTGTAGACCTTCTCTTCGAAGCCGGTACGACCGTGGAAGTCGGCGCGACAGGCATCGAGCAGCTGGGCAAAGCGCTCCGGTCTGCGCCAGGCATCGGCCTTGTCGAATACCTTGAGCAGGGTCGCGGGCTTGAGCTCGAAGGCAATGTGGATATGGGTGTGCAGGTCGCTCACCAGCAGGGCCAGATCGCGACACTCGTTCGGCACCCGGAAGCGCTCGCAAAAATCCCGAATGAGCGGCAACCCCTTCTGACCATGGCCGTGATGGCTCGGCCAGAAGGCGGGCGGAGTCAGCCCCTTGCCAAAGTCGTGGCAGAGGGACGCGAAGCGCACGGTCAATTCGGGGGAGAGACGACATGCCTGCGCCAGCACCATCATGGTATGGATGCCGGTGTCGATCTCCGGGTGCCATCTGGCAGGTGCCGGCACACCGAACAGGGCATCGAGCTCGGGGAAGAGCGCCTTGAGTGCGCCGCATTCGCGCAGCACCTCGAAGAAGATCTGGGGTGTCGACCCCAGCAGCACTTTTTCCAGCTCCTTCCAGACCCGCTCCGGGGTCAGATGGGCCAGCTCTCCAGCCTCCGTCATCTCGCGCATCAGCCCCAGCGTCTCGGGGGCCACCACGAACCCCTGGGCATGGAAACGGGCGGCGAAGCGCGCCACCCGCAGGATGCGCAGAGGATCCTCGGCAAAGGCCGGCGAGACATGGCGCAGCAACCGCGCCTCCAGATCCTGCACGCCGCCGTAGGGATCGTGCAGTTGCCCATCCTCATCTTCGGCGATGGCGTTGATGGTGAGATCCCGGCGCAGCAGATCCTGCTCCAGCGTCACCTCGGGGGCGGCATGGCAGACGAAGCCGGTGTAACCCTGCCCCTGCTTGCGCTCGGTGCGCGCCAGGGCGTACTCATGCTGGGTTTTGGGGTGAAGAAAGACCGGAAAGTCTCGGCCCACCTGGGTGAATCCGAGACCCAGCATCTGCTCCACCGTGGCGCCGACCACCAGGTGATCCCTATCACCCTGGGGCAATCCCAACAGGCGATCCCGCACCGCCCCTCCGACCAGATAAATCTGCACGCGCACTCTCCCTCGATAAACTTGCCCCGATGATACCGCTTTTGGCCAAGAGAGACGATGTGCACCCGTCGCACCAGGCTCGCCATCACTCAGCCGGGCGGCAGCTTCCCGTCATCGTCCCGGGCGACTCAGCCCGTGGTTCGCGCCAGCTCCCCTTATGGTATCCGGGTCTTTGACATCCCTTTTGGGAGGCTTTAACCTGCCGCCCATAACAATGGAATGGATCCTTATGTACACACAGTTCTTCGGTCTGTCGGAGCCCCCGTTCTCCATCTCGCCCAACCCCAAATACCTCTATATGAGCGAGCGTCACGGGGAGGCCCTCGCCCACCTCAACTACGGGTTGCAGGACGGTGGCGGCTTCGTGCTGCTGACCGGGGAAGTGGGTACGGGAAAGACCACCGTCTCCCGCTGTCTGCTGCAGCAATTGCCCGCCGACACCGAGATCGCCTACATCCTCAATCCCTCTCTGACCGAGCGGGATCTGCTGGCCGCCATCTGCGACGAATTCCAGTTGCCCTACGGCGAAGAGGCCAGCCTCAAGCAATTGTTCGACCTTATCCGGGATCATCTGCTGGCGAATCTGGCGGCAGGCAAGCGCAGCGTGGTGCTGGTGGATGAAGCCCAGCACCTGCTGCCCGGCGTGCTGGAGCAGTTGCGACTGCTCACCAATCTGGAGACAGACGAGAAGAAACTGCTGCAGGTGGTGCTCATCGGCCAGCCCGAGCTGCAACAGATGCTGCGCCAGCCCCTGTTGCGCCAGCTGGCGCAGCGGATCACCGCCCGCTATCACCTGCTGCCGCTGTCGCGCCAGGATGTGGATGCCTATGTCCGCTTCCGGTTGCAGGTGGCAGGCTGCGTCCAGCCCATCTTCACCCCCAGGGCCATCCAGACCCTGCATCGCCTCTCCGGGGGCATTCCCCGTCTCATCAACCTCATCTGCGACCGCGCCCTCATCGCCGCCTTCGCCCGTGGCAGCCACAAGATAGTGCACGGGGACATCAGCCAGTCCGCGTATGAGGTGAGCGGCATTCGCGACGAGGGAAGCTGGCAATCCGGCCTCACGGTCGCCCTGGTGGGCGCCCTGCTGGTCGCCACCGGCTGGTGGGGCTGGCAATTCTTCGGATTCTTCCCAGCCCGCCCCCTGGTCAAGGTCGAGGTACCGGTCAAGGTGGATGACACGCCGGAGCAGCAAGCCCAGCTGACCCGCGCCATCAATCAGGCGCTGGAGCCGGACGTCGCCATGCAGAATCTCTACAAGGTATGGGGCTACCAGGCCGAGCTGGAGGAGGCAACCTGCGACAACGCCCCCCGTGCGGGCCTGCGCTGCCAGGAGGGAGAAGCCTCCCTGGCGCAATTGCAGGCGCTGCAATACCCGGCCCTCATCAGTCTCACCGACGAGACCGGCGGCCTCTATTACGCCACCCTGGTCAGCCTGGGGGCGGACAAGGCTTCCCTGCTCATCGGCAACCAGAGCTGGCAGGTGGACAGGCAGTGGCTCTCCGACGCCTGGGGCGGCAGCTACACCCTGCTCTGGCGCATGCCCAGGGGCAACGTGCCCCTGATAGCGAGCAATGCCGGGGCTGCCCAGGTGCAGTGGCTGGACAACGCCCTTAGCCGCGCCATGCAGCAACCCGATCGCAAGGTGAGCCGCTTCGATGCCACCCTCAAGAACAAGCTGCAACAGTTCCAGCGCGAGCAGGGACTGACCCCGGACGGCATCGCCGGCAGCAACACCCTGCTGCGGCTGAATGTGGCCTCCGGCGAACCCATGCCCAGGCTGGAGGATGAATCCCTGCGAGCCAGCACGCCGGTCGATCTCGACAGCGTGGCAGATGATGAGACGGATCCCATGGTCGAGGAGGCCTCCTGATGTCCACCCTGCTCAAGGCCCTGCGCCGGGCCGACCAGCCCCAGTTCACCCCCCATATGCCGCTCATGGGTCTGCCCGTGAGCCAGGAAGAGGAGCCCAACCGCCGCTGGATCTGGTGGGCCCTGGTGCCCCTGGCCCTGGTGATGGGCGCCGCCGCCAACTATGGCTGGCACCTCTATCACCTCAAACCCGTGGAACAGCAGGTCGAAGTGAAGGAAGTGGTGACTCCCCCCTTCGTGCGGGTCGAACCCAGGCCCATGATCACCCGGCCGCTGCCGCCCCCCCTGCCGGAGCCCGTGGTCGCTCCAAGACCTGCCGCAACCCCGGCTGCGACTACCGCAAACCAGGGGGGACAGAGTCTGGCAGAACGGCTGATGGCCGCCCTCAACAACACGCCGCTGGTGGAAGAGAGTGCGCCACAGGCTCAGGTCCAGACCAGTGCCATCCCCCTCGGCGCCCTGGCTCCGGCCCTGAAACAGCAGGTGCCGTCCCTGACCTATGGTGCCCACAACTACTCCTCCGACCCGGCCAAGCGGGCCGTCGTGCTCAATGGACGGGAGTGGCGCGAGGGGAATGAGATAGCCCCCGGTGTCATCCTGGCAGCCATCGCCCAGGACTACATCGTCCTGCAGGTCGACGGCCAGTATGCCAGCCTCAAGGCGCTGCAAGACTGGCGCGGCTGATCTGCCGGCATCCGGTGGCCCTCCCCCGGGAGGGTCAGCGCCCATTCTGAGGGAGCCCGAGAGCTCCCCTTTTTAATCAATAACCTACACTCGACCATTGCCATGCGCCGGGTCGGGGATCGCCCTCCTGATGGCGGGCGGACTTATCATCAGAACATGAGCACACTGTGAGCCACTCAGACAACACCACCTTCGCCACCCGCATTCTGGACTGGTACCAGATCCACGGCCGCAAGACCCTGCCCTGGCAGCAGGACAAGACCCCCTACCGGGTCTGGGTCTCCGAGATCATGCTGCAACAGACCCAGGTTGCCACTGTCATCCCCTATTACGAGCGGTTCATGGCCCCCTTCCCCGACGTGCTGGCCCTGGCCAACGCCCCCATCGACGAGGTGCTGCATCACTGGACCGGGCTTGGCTACTACGCGCGCGCGCGCAACCTGCACAAGGCTGCCCAGCAGATCCGCGATCTGCACGGCGGCCTCTTTCCGGAACAACTGGAAGAGGTGATGGCCCTGCCCGGCATCGGTCGCTCCACCGCCGGGGCCGTGCTCTCCCTCTCTCTGGGCCAGCCCCACGCCATCCTGGATGGCAATGTGAAGCGGGTACTCACCCGCTGGCTGGCGCTGGCGGGCTGGCCGGGCCAGAAGCAGGTCGAGCACGATCTCTGGGAGCTGGCGACCCGCCTCACCCCGCGCGTCGGGGTGGCCCAGTACAATCAGGCCATGATGGACATGGGGGCCACCGTCTGCACCCGCAGCAAGCCCGCCTGCGAGCGCTGCCCGGTGCAGGCCGATTGCCAGGGGCTGTCGCAGGGCAACCCCACCGCCTACCCTCACAGCAAGCCGAAGAAGAGCATTCCGGCACGCAACGGCATTATGCTGATCATCCGCCACGGCGATCAGCTGCTGCTGGAGAAGCGTCCGCCGCAAGGGATCTGGGGCGGGCTCTACTGCTTCCCGCAGGTGGAATCCCTCACAGGGGTGACCGGACGACTGCGGGAGTTGGGGCTGGAGGATGCCGCCTATCAGGAGCTCGCTGGATTTCGTCACACTTTCAGCCACTTCCACCTCGATATCCGCCCTTTGCTGATCGAAATGGCTGTTCCGCCCGCCCCCCTGCTCATGGAAGCGGATACCCGACTCTGGTATAACTTACGCCATCCTGCCGAGGTGGGATTGGCGGCGGCCACGGCCCGTCTGCTCGCCTACCCGGACTTACAACCAGACTTGCAACCACAGAGGTCAACATGAGCCGTACCGTATTTTGCCTGCGCCTGAAGAAAGAAGCGCCGGGTCTCGATTTCCAACTCTACCCCGGTGAACTCGGCAAGCGGATCTTCGACAACATCAGCAAGGAAGCCTGGACCGAGTGGCAGAAGAAGCAGGTCATGCTGATCAACGAGAAGAAGCTGAACATGATGAATCTCGAGCACCGCCAGTTGCTGGAAAAAGAGATGGTCAGCTATCTGTTCGACGCGGGTGAAGTCCAGATCGACGGTTACACCCCTCCCAGCCAGTGAGCGGGAATCGAGTCAAAGGGCCAGCGTCCCCCTGAGTCGTCAATATGCCGCAGGGTGACACCAATCCTGGCTCAGGCCAGTCAGTGACGGGCGGCCCCACCGCCCGGTTTGAGGATCTTATGGGTCGTTTTTTTGGGCTGCTGTGCGCCCTGCTGTTTCTCTCTGCCTGTTCATCCACACCCCAGACCAGCGGGAGTGGCGATGATGATCTGATCAACGGCAAAGACGTGCGCGGTTTTGAACACATGATCAGTGCGCTCTCCCATAACGTGAACGAGATATGGGGGCGCGAGGCGCTGTTCGCGGGCAAGTTTGACTACGTCAAATACACGGATCAGTACAAGAGCCGCGCCCACATCGATTTCTCCAGCGGTCACATCATGGTGGAGACCGTCTCGGGTCTGGATCCCCGCGCCCACCTGCGTCGCGCCATCATCGAAACCCTGCTGACCCCGGACGATCCGGCAGAGGTCGACCTCTATTCCGACCGTGAGATCATGCCAGGTGGCGAGCCCTTCCTCTATGGCCAGGTGCTGGACAACCAGGGACAAGCGATCCGCTCCAGCTGGCGTGCAGAGCGTTATGCCGACTATCTGATCGCCAACGCGATGAAGAAGCGCACCCTCGGGATCCGCAACATCTTCTTCATCGACATTCCCATGGTGGCCAACCACGAAGACAGGCGCGGCTACAAATACGCCAGCATCATCCGCGACGCCTCCCGCAAGTACGGCGTCGCCGAGAGTCTCATCTACGCAGTGATCAAGACCGAGAGCAGCTTCAACCCCTATGCGGTCAGCCACGCCAACGCCTATGGCTTGATGCAGGTGATCCCGGCTACCGCTGGGCGGGATGTCTATGTGAGGGTCAAGGGCAAGGATGGCCAGCCGACCAGGGAAGATCTGTTCAATCCGGCCTACAACATCGATGTGGGGACCGCCTACCTGCACCTGCTGCAGACCGTCTATCTGGCGGATATCCAGGATCCCCAGTCCCGCCGCTATGCGGTGATCTCCGCCTACAACGGTGGTGCGGGAGGGGTGCTCAACACCTTCTCCAACGATCGCAAGGCGGCCCCCGGCATGATAAACCGCCTCTCCCCCGAGGCCGTCTATCAGGTGCTGACCGAACAGCATCCCAAGGCAGAGGCTCGCCGCTATCTCTACAAGGTCAATCAGGCCGAGAAGGGGTTCAAGCGAACCGTCGCAAGCCGGGCTGGCTGATGGCATGCAAGAAGGGCGCTCCCGGAGCGCCCTTCTCATTTACTGTGGCCTGAAAGCTTACTTGGCGATAAAGCCGCCCTTGCTCAGGGGCGCTGCCCCCACCTTCTCCAGGTGTTCCACCTCGACTTCGGTCTTGTTCCAGCTGTGGTCCACCTCGCCGCGCACGCGGATCAGATCGTCAGGCCCCACCTCGGTACCGCGCCACACGTCACCGTCCACCTCCACTTCCACCTCGCCGCTGTCGTCACGGAACAGGTAGTTTTCGCCACCCAGGTGTTTGACCAGCTTGCCTTCCAGGGTCACCCACTGATCATCGGCCACGTCTTTCAACTGGGCGACCGATACCTTGTTCTGCTCCTTGGGGCCGGTGTAGGCCGCCATGGCGAAGGAAGAGACGGACATCAGGGCCACCAGGGCGATTGCTTTTGCGTTGTTCATTTCATGCTCCTGTCTTTGCGGTATGAGGGCATCTTGCCCGGGGGCGCGTGAAACAAACGTGAAGCCTCCCCATTCAGGGAGGAGTGATGTGATCGCAAGCGATTAAATGGCCACGGCATGCTGCAAATATGTATTCGAGTGGATACCTTCTCACCTGGCCATGCGGGTTCCCAGCCCGCCGCCATCGAGGAACAGCCCGCAGGCCCGCCCTGCCCCATCCATGAGAACAGCTACATGAACAAATGGCTTTTGTGTTTATTGGGTCTCTTCGCCCTCACGGCCCATGCCGCCGAGACGCGTCCCCCCTTCTCCCGCATCGTGATGTTCGGCGACAGCCTCTCCGATACCGGCAAGATGTACGACAAGATGCGCGGTTACCTCCCCTCCAGCCCGCCTTACCATCAGGGCCGCTTCTCCAACGGCCCGGTCTGGCTGGAGCAGCTCACCCAGCACTTCCCGGGCCTCGCCATCGCCAACGAGGCGGAAGGGGGCGCCACTGCCGTGGCCTACAACAAGATCTCCTGGAACCCCAAGTATCAGGTCATCAACAACCTGGACTACGAGGTGACCCAGTTCCTGCAAAAGGATGGCTTCAAGCCCGACGATCTGGTGATCCTCTGGGTCGGTGCCAACGACTACCTGGCCTATGGCTGGAACACCGAGCAGGATGCCAAGCGGGTGCGCGACGCCATCAGCGATGCGGCCAACCGCATGGTATTGAACGGTGCCAAGCAGATCTTGCTGTTCAACCTGCCGGATCTGGGCCAGAACCCCTCGGCCCGCAGCCAGAAAGTGGTCGAGGCAGCCAGCCATGTCTCCGCCTACCACAACCAGCTGCTGCTGAATCTGGCACGCCAGTTGGCTCCCACCGGCATGGTGAAATTGTTCGAGATCGACAAGCAGTTCGCCGAGATGCTGCGCGAGCCACAGAACTTCGGCCTGAGCGACACCGAACACGCCTGCTATGGCGGCGGCTATGTGTGGAAGCCCTTTGCCTCCCGCAGCGCCGCCACCGACAGTCGACTGGCCCCCTTCAATCCCGAGGAGCGCCTTGCCATCGCCGGCAACCCTCTGCTGGCTCAGGCCGTCGCAACGCCCATGGCGCGCCGCAGTGCGGGCGAGCTGAACTGTGAAGGCAAAATGTTCTGGGACCAGGTCCACCCCACCACAGTGGTACACGCCGCCCTGAGCGAGCGGGCTGCCGCCTTCATCGAACAGGAGTACGAATTCCTCCCTCGATAACGGAGGCCATCCTGCCAGGGCCGGCGCCTAGCCGGCCCTCTTGCCGACAAGGGCAAGCAATCCATATGACACCCATCACAGATTCGAGTCACGGTTCCCCGGCGGTCTTCTGTCTCCACTATGATGCAGATGGATATCACAATATGTTTTATATCAGTTGCTTGTAGATCGAGAAAAGCGAGCTACGTTTAAACGTGTTGTGGTCGAACACAGGCCCAACCCACGAGGCGAGGCGACATGAATTCGCGCTCCCCACACACAAGATTGCAGAGGCATCTATGAACAAAACACTGATTACCTTGCTGGTTTCAGGCTTGCTTGCGGCCAACGCCCAGGCAGCCGGACAAGACAACACCTGGTATGGCGGTGCCAAACTGGGTTGGTCCAACTTCTACGGTGTCGATGAGAGCAATTCCATCGCCATCACCGACAAAGACGACGATGAAGTCGGCGCCGGTGCCTTCGCCGGTTACCAGATCAACCAGAATCTGGGTGTCGAACTGGGTTATGACTACCTTGGCAAGCTCAAGTACAGCGGCACCCGCAATG
The DNA here is from genome assembly GCF_040908005.1 of Aeromonas sp. s1(2024). Lineage (NCBI taxonomy): Bacteria > Pseudomonadati > Pseudomonadota > Gammaproteobacteria > Aeromonadales > Aeromonadaceae > Aeromonas > Aeromonas sp. s1(2024). Next base: position 23,350 of record NZ_JBFOCW010000050.1, read on the forward strand.
GCGCGGCCTTCAATGACTCCGTGCAAGCCCAGCTGGCCCAGCTCACGCTGAAACTGGGGTTCCCGGTTGCGGACAATCTGGACCTTTACGGCCGTGTCGGGGGCGGCTATGGCTGGACCGACAGCGATCAGCTGGAAAACGACAGCCGCTTCACCTTCGTCGGCGCGCTCGGTGCGGAGTATGCCCTGAGCCTGGATTGGGCAGCCCGCCTCGAATACCAGTACAGCACCCCGTATGGCAGCCGTGACGATACCGGCCTGCGCATGGACAACGGCCTGCTCTCCCTGGCCGCCGTCTACCGCTTCGGTCAGGTTGCACCGGCTCTGCCGGTCGCAGCTCCCGCCCCCGCCCCCGCGCCCGAGCCCGTGATGGTCGACAAGCAGTTCACCTTGAGCTCGGACGTGCTGTTTGACTTCAACAAGGCCACCCTCAAGCCCCAGGCCGGGCAGGCGCTGGATACCCTCTACAGCCAGATTGAAGAGGAAAGGCCTAAAGACGGGTCGGCCACCGTCATCGGCTATACCGACCGCATCGGTTCCGAGGCCTACAACCAGAAGTTGTCCGAGCAGCGTGCCCGGACCGTGGCCGATTACCTGATTGGCAAGGGGCTGCCCGCCGGCAAGGTCAATGTGGAAGGGCGTGGCAAGCAGTCTCCCGTCACCGGCGACAGCTGCACCAGCAAATCCAAGCGCGAGCTGATCGTCTGCCTGGCCCCGGATCGCCGGGTAGAGGTCAAGGTACAGGGCGTCTCGGAAGTACAGCAATAACGACGACCCCAAACAAAACGGGAGGCCATGGCCTCCCGTCTTTTTTTATGCTTCCTCAGCTGCGCGTGCGCACATCCGCCGCAATCTGATCGAGCAACAGTTGCCAGCCCTGCCCCAGCTCGTTCACCAGGGCGCCATACCCATCGGCAGGCAGCACCCGCTCCTGCTGGAAGGGAACATCTCTCAACACGACCCCCTCCTCCGTCAGCAGGCGCCAGCGACCGCTGAGCAGGGCGCGGCCGTCGTGCCGCCCCTGGAAACGCTCGACCGAGATGCTCAGCACAGGCCCCTTGCGGGCCCCGTCCTGACGCACCACCCAGCCAGGCAAGCGGCTGGAGAGGCCATTGAGGGTCAACTGGTTCAACTGGGCATCGAGGGAACCTGCCCAGCGATGGTACTCGGCAAAGTGCAACTCCTTGCCCTCCAGCTGATAGACCAGGCTCATCCGGTCAAGCTGACCGGACAGGGCGACGGGGCGCAGCACCAACTGGTGCTGCGGCTGCGCCGTGGTGACACTCGACGGCGCCGTGTCAGCATCCAGCGAATAGTAATGCAGCGTCGTCGGCGCACTGCCACATCCCGCCAGCAGGCCCAGCAAGGCCAGCGTCAACATCCGTTTTTTCATCATTTTCCTCGCTTGGGCTCGGGATCCCGCGGACGAGCGCGGTCAAAGATCAGCGAACTCGGCTGCTCGTTCAGTGAATGGACCAGAGGTTGCAACTCACTCATCAGCTGGTTGAGTGATTGCACCGACTGACGCAGCTCCTGATTGGTCTGGGAACCGGCATCATAGGTCTGCAACGTCTCCTGCAACTGCTTGAGGCTCTGGTTGAGGGAGGCCGGCAACTGCTGGGTCGACTGCTGACCGGTAAACTGCTCCAGATTCGCACTCACGGCACTGACATGCTTGAGCGTCTTGTCCAGTGTCATCAGGGTGCTGTTGACCTGAGTGAGGGTGGTGGCCATGTCCATGTCGACGAACTTGTCGAGGATGAGGTTCACCTTGCGTTCGATCTGATCCAGACCGGCCTGGGCAGTCGGGAAGACCTGATAGCCCGCCATCTTGAGCGGCTGATAGACAGGCGCATCCGGATAGAAGTTCAGATCGATCACCTTGCCCCCCGTCAGCAGGCTGGCGGTCTTGAGGCTAGCCCTCAGCCCTTCCTTGAACTGCTTGTTGAACAGGGCCCGCCACTGCTCCTTCTCCGCATTGGCATAACGGTGGGAGAGACGCTGCACCTCGATGCGCGCCAGCACCGGGATCTGCCGGCTCTTGAATAGCTGGACGCCCTTGTCGTCGATGAGATAGGGAGCCGAGATGACGGTACCGACCCGGATGCCGCGATACTGTACCGCCGCGCCGGGATGCAGCCCGCCCACGTCATTGTCGAACAGGAAGACATAGTCGATGAACTGATCCAGGCTACCGGCCAGCACGCTCTCCTCGTCCTTGAACAGCACGAACTCGTCGTTCTGTTTCACCGGCTCCCCCGGCAACCAGCCGGGAGGCAGCCCCATGGTGATGCCGCCGTTGATCAGGCTCTCCAGCGAGTCCATCTTCACCTTCATCCCCTCGCTGCTCATGGAGACCTCGAAGCCGGGCGTCAACCAGAACCGGGAGTTGCTGCTCACCAGGACGTCATAAGGCGCGTTGATGAAGAGCTGGTACTGCATCTCGCTCTTCTCGGGCAGGAATTTGGCCTCTTCGACCTGACCGATGGTGAATCCCTGATAGCTGATGGGGGAACCCGCGCCCAGCGCGTTGGCATCCCGGCTGGACAGGGATAGCCGCAATCCCCTGGCATCCAGGGATGTCAAGGGCGGCCTGTCCAGCATGGCGTATTCGCTTCGCGCCCTGCCCTTCTTGCCGGGAGAAAGCTCGATATAGGCACCGGAGAGCAAGGTGCCAAGACCGGAAACGCCCTCACGCCCGACCCTGGGCTTGACCACCCAGAACTGGCTGTCTTTCTTGAGCATGCCGGCGGCGGCATTGGTCAGGCGAGCCTTGAGCACGGCATGGCTATAGTCCTCGCTGAGCTCCACCGTCTCGATACGGCCCACCTCCACTTCACGAGAACGGATCACCGTCTTGCCCGCCACTATGCCCTCGGCGGTCGCCACCGTCAGGGTGAAGCTCGGCCCTTGTGAATACCAGTGCTGGAACAGCATCCAGGCGCCGATGAAGAGGGCCAGCAAGGGCACCATCCAGATAGCGGCAGCCGAACTCATGAAATCAGAGCCCGGTTTCCACCTTGTCTTACGCTCACTCACGTTCGCGTTCTCCTTGTTGTAAATCCCAGATCAGGCGGGAATCAAAACTCATGGCAGCCACCATGGTGACCAGTACGACCCCGGCAAAGGCGACGGCCGCAGGGCCAGGGTAGATGGTCATCAGATTGTCGAGCCGGATGAGACCGGCCAGGATGGCCACCACGAAGACGTCGATCATCGACCAGCGCCCCACAAATTCGGTCATGCGATAGAGTTTGAGCTTGCCGAGGGGAGATGCCCCCTGGCCGCGCTGCACCACGTAGCAGAGCCACAGCAGCGCCAGGATCTTCACCAGCGGCACCACCACGCTCGCGAAGAAGATGACGGCGGCAATGGGGTAGGAGCCCATGGCCCACAGCAGCACCACCCCGCCCATGATGGTCGAGGGGCTGTCATCCCCCAGGAACACGGTGTCCATGATGGGATACAGGTTGGCTGGGATATAGAGGATCACCGAAGTGATCAGCAGGGCCCAGGTGCGGTTCAGACCACCCGGCTTGCGGCTGTGCAGGTGATCCCCGCAGCGAACGCAACTATGGGCATCCTGCTCGTTCAGGGCGCCGCAGATGTGACAGCCCACCAGACCGCACGACAGGGCGCTCTCCTCGGGATCCAGCTCCCTCGCCGCCGTCGGACCGAACAGTCGCTGCCACAGCCACATCCGATCCAGGGAGGAGATCATCTTGATGAGCAGCAGGGTGTAGCCAACGAAGGCCCAGAACGACAGCCCCATCTTGATGTCGGCCATCCCCATCAGCTTCACCAGAGAGATGAGCACGCCGATGAGGAAGACGTCCACCATCAGCCAGGGCTTGATCCGGCACAGCAGGCGGCCAAGGGAGCGCAGGGCCTTGCTGTGCAGATCCTTGTCCAGGCGCCACAGCACCAGCATGATGGAGCCGATATAGACCAGCGGCAACCCGATCAGGGTAATGCTCAGCACGGCCCCGAGGAACAGGTAGCCTTGATCCACCAGGGTGGTGATGCACTGCAGGAAGGTCATCTCCTGCCCCACCCCCTTGGCCGAGAACGACATGAAGGTAAAGGCGTTGGAGAGCACGAACATGATGATGGCCGCAAAGCCATAGGCGATGGGCCTGCGCTCCTGCTCCGGCAGATGACGAGTCAGGGTATGGCCGCAGCGCGGACAACTGCTCGTCTCCCCCACGGCCAGCTCGGTGGCCGGCACCAGCAGGTCACACTCTTCGCAGGCGGTCGCGTCATGGGTATAGGTGGGTGGATGTTGGTGTGAAACCGGATGCAAGATAAGACCCCAGCATGAGGCCCGCCACGGGGCCAGAGCCGCCAATTATTGCAGCAGTGGCCCCTGCCGACCAGCCCTGTCGTTGTCCATCCTGCCCGGGTGTGAGAATGACTTTGACAAGGCAGTGACCATTTAGCACAATCAAACGCCACTTTTTTTCCGCGGGACAATAATTTATGACAACTGAATCCCCAAGCTACTCCACTATCGAGCAGGCCTTCTCCCTCGGGAACGGGCAAGATTCTGCCCTCAACTGGTTGCGCAAAAACCGTAGCCAGGTCGCCATCTTCCTGGTGAGCGGCATCAAGCTGGAGGGGACCATCAGCGGTTTTGACCAGTACAGCGTGCTGTTGACCGATGCCCATGGCAATCAGCAACTGGTCTACAAGGCCAAGATTTCCACCATTGCCATGCACTCCGGCCGTCCTGCCGTCAGCATCCAGCGGGCCCGCAAGCCACGGGTTTCCATGGCGCCACGCCCCCATGGCGCACCCAGCCGTTATGACGACAACCAGGGTGGCGGCAGCGAGCAGTAAATCTCGCCACTGCCCATCCTGACAGTGTCGCTGCGTCAGCCAGTGACATCTGCTCCCCACTCTCATGTTTCGCCTGTCCCGTATGAGAGTGGGGCTTCTCTCCCGAGCCGGTTGTTGACCCGCTCGTCTTCGTCACTCAGTAGGTCAACCCGACCGGTTTTCCCTCTCTGACCATGCAGACCTGCATGCCAGCCGCTTCACCGGCCTGTGCGCCTATGCCCGTGTCCTCGAACACCAGACATTGACCGGGCTCGACCCCCAGGCGTCGCGCCACCAGCAGGAAGGTGTCTGGATGGGGTTTGTGCAGCTCCACGTCGTCGGCGGTGACCACCACGGGGAAATACCGATCCAGCCCTGTGTTGCGCAGCACCGCTTCGGCATTGATACGGGGAGAGCCTGTCCCTATGCCCATGGGGATCCGGCCGTGATAGCGTTCCACCAGATCCAGCATGGCCGGGAAGGGGGTGGCCTTGTGCAGGTTGGCGACATAGTGTTCGGTCTTGCAGCGTGTCACCACCAGGGGATCCAGCGCGATCTGCTGCACTTCGGCCACCAGCAGGGCTATCTTGCGGCTGGGCATGCCTCCCAGCTCATAAAACCAGTCGGCGTCGAACCGAAAGCCAAACTCGCGGGCGGTGTGCTCCCAGGCGGCCAGGTGCAAGGGCATGGAGTCCACCAGAGTGCCGTCGAGGTCGAAAACCAGGCCTTGAAATCCGGATAGGGTCATGGTGCAGGATCTGTCTGTGAAAAATGGGCCCCCATTCTAGCCAGAGCGCGGGCGCATCGCCATGCGCCAGATGGCGAGAAACGCTTGCTACCTCATTTATACAGGGCGGCGTGGATCTGAAAGCCCACACGTATACAGATCAGCATGGATCTGATGCCGGGCAGGCAGCCCCCACGCAGGTGTCAGCGATAGGCCAGGGTACAGGCCCGCCCTTGGGATTTAGCGTGATAGAGCGCCTGATCCGCCTGCTCGGTCAGGGTTTGCCACTCCTTGTCCGATGACGGGACCAGATAGCTGAACCCGATGCTGACGGTGAGTGTCGCCGCCACCCGGGAGGCCGGATGGGGAATTTGCAAGGCGTCAAGGCCGTGGTGGATCTGCTCCGCCAGCCGCTCCGCTTCTCCCGGCTGCGGTGAACACAGCAGGATGACAAACTCCTCCCCCCCATAGCGGGCCACCAGGTTGGTACGCCGCCGCTCGGTGTCCTGCAGCAGTGCCGCCACCCGCTGCAGGCACTGATCCCCCTTGCCGTGGCCGAAGTGATCGTTGTAGGACTTGAACTCGTCCACATCGATCATCAGCACCGCCAGCACCCCCTGATGGCGGCGAGCCCGCTCCCACTCCCGTTCCATAGTGATGTCCCATTGGCGGCGGTTGGCGATGCCAGTCAGGGGATCTTCCAGAGACAGCAGGGAGAGGCGCCGGTTGGCCTCCTCCAGCGCCCGGTTGGTATCGGCCAGTTGCCGGGTACGCTCCTGCACCCTCAGCTCCAGCTCCCGATTGAAGCGCTCAAGCTTCTCCTGGGTGCGCTGGCGGATCAGCAACTGGGAGAGCACGGCGGCATACTGCTTGAAGATCTCGCTCTGATACGCCTTGAGGGGGCGCCGCCAGAGCAGGTTGTCGGCGGCGAGCCAGCCGATGGGGGTACTCCCGTCCCAGAGCGACACCATGGCGTTCCAGCCGCGACCCACCTCCTGCTTCTCGTAATAGAGAGGCGTGTCCTCCAGCACCAGGACATAGTCCTTGCGACGCAGCGCCTCCTGCACCGTGGGGTGATCCGGAATGGGGCTGATGAAATGGCGCTCGTCGATGAGCTCACCCGCCTCGTTGGTACCCCAGGTACCGTGCATGGTCTTGAATTCACTGTCAGTCAGGAAAATGGCGATGCGATCGAACTGCAACTCCTGGCGGGCCAGTGCCACCGCGTCGTGCAGCAGACGATCCTCGCTCTCGCAGCGGGAGAGCTTGACCCCCACCTGATGCAGCGCCTGCAGCATGCTGAGGAAAGAGTCCTGCAGGGCCTGGCTGCGCACGAGGTCTGCCTGGGTGTGGAGCCGCTGATCCCGCTCCAGATCCACCTGTCCCGCGAGTCGCCGACTCTCGAGCTCGGCGGCGAGATAATGCATGAGCAGCTGGATGCTCTGCTGCTGGCGTCTTGGCAGGCGATCGAGACGACGGCGGGTTTCCAGATAGACCACGGCCTCCAGCCCCTTGTGACGCTTGAGGGGGAAGCTGGCGCGCAGGCGCGGGATCTCGGGTTCGACGCTCTCCCGCTCCCAGATGGCACGGGTCGGCGCGATGGGTTCCACCAGCAACTGGCCGAGCGCAAGGGAACGTTCGATGAAGAGGATGGGCAACTCGAGGGAAGAGAGGATGTCAGCGCTCAGGCAGAGCAGACCCTGTTCCGGGCGATAGTGATAGAGCTGGGGCGTCGGAGCACGCAGCCACAGATAGATCTGTTCAGCCTCTGTTTTTTCCCTGACCGCAGACAAGGTCACTTCACAGAGATGTTCAAAACTGGTGAAGTGCTCCGGATCCCATTCTTCCATGCCAAATCATCCTTGGTTGTATCCAAGCGAGTATATCGGCAAAGCCCGGCCATTAATTGACCGGGCAATCAAAAGCGAGATCCAGAGCCCAGTTTTTACAACAGATTCAATGCCTGCATGGCACTGCGGATGCGCTCGCGGGTGGCCTCGGAGAGCGGCATCACCGGCAGACGGCACTCTTCGCTGCACAGACCCAGCAGGGAGACCGCATACTTGGCCCCTGCGGGGCTCGGCTCGGCGAACATGGCCTGGTGCAGCGGAATGAGCTTGTCCTGCAATTCGCGGGCAGCTTGCCACTCACCGGCCAGCGCCAGGTTCTGCACCTCGGCCACCAGCTTGGGGGCCACGTTGGCCGTCACCGAGATGCAACCCTGGCCACCACCGATGTTGTAGGCAACAGCGGTGGCATCTTCACCAGAGAGCCAGGCAAACGGCTTCTTGATGAGCTGGCGTTCAACCCAGGGGCGGGCCAGATCACCGGTGGCATCCTTCACGCCGGCAATGCGCGGCAACTCGGCCAGACGGGCCAGGGTCGCCGGCTGCACGTCAACGATGGCGCGGGGCGGAATGTTGTAGACGATGATGGGTTTGGTGGTGGCGTCATGCACCGCCTTGAAGTGGTGGTAGAGCCCTTCCTGATTGGGGCGGTTGTAGTAACCGGCCACATGCAGGGTGGCATCCGCTCCCATCTGCTCGGCATAGCGGGTGTATTCAATGGCTTCAACCGGGTTGTTGGAGCCTGCACCTGCGATCACGGGAATGCGCCCGGCCACCAGCTTGACCACCAGCTCCACCACGCGGCAATGCTCATCGTGGGTCAGGGTCGGGCTCTCCCCGGTCGTGCCGACCGGCACTATGCCATGGGTTCCCTGCTCTATGTGCCACTCTACCAGGCGAGCCAGTGCGGCCTCGTCCAGCTGGCCCTGTCGAAATGGGGTGATCAGGGCAACTATCGAACCTTGAAACATGGGATTTCCTTCTCCTAAACAGATGGATTGGTCAATAAAAAGCCCCGGTACGGGAGTCGCTACCGGGGCTTGAATCGTCTCAGGGATGAGAGGTTACGCGCGCACGCCAGCAGGCCCGATTGTCAGGCTATGTTTATGCTTTCGTTTCGATACGCATGACCGCATTGCATCATCTCTGGGTAAATAGGCGTCTGGGCATATTTCGGGAACACGGCATAAATGTCAAGGCGAAAGCGGCCATGTATAATGGCCGCCCAAAAATGCGTGGAGAGACCCAATGAGCCGTCCTGTCAGTGCCGTCAGTCAGATGCTGGAACGTAACCAAGCCCTCTTTGTCGGCAAGCGGCTGTTGGTGTGCGGTGCCCTGGAGGATGATTATCCTCGTCAACTGGCCGAGCTGGCACAAAGCCTGACCGTCTTCACCACGGATTACTGCTATTACCGCACCCAGCAGGCCGTTCTGGGAGACGCCATCCTGTTCGATCACCAGCTGGGTGGCGCCCCCCGATTCGATGCCCTGCTGCTGCTGATGCCCAAGGCCAAGGCCGAGGCGCAATACCTGCTGGCCATGATGACGCCGCTGCTCGAAAGCGGGGCCGACCTGTTCCTCGCCGGCGAGAACCGGGGCGGCATCAACGGGGCAGACAAGCTGCTGGCACCTTATGGCGAGAAACCGATCAAGCGCGACTCTGCGCGCCGCTGCTCTCTCTACCACGGCACGCTCGACAAACCGGTCGTCCCCTTCGAGCTGGACGCCTGGTTCAGTCGCTATGAGTGCCAGGCGGGCGACACCACCCTGACCGTCATGGCCCTGCCCGGGGTCTTCAGTGCAGACGGCCTGGATCTCGGCACCCAGATGCTGCTGGCGAGCCTCCCCCCCGTAACGGGCAAGCTGCTCGACTTTGGCTGCGGTGCCGGCGTCATCGGTTCCGTGCTGGCCAAGCGCAACCCGGCCCTGGCTGTCACCATGGTGGATATCAATGCCCTGGCACTGGAGTCCAGCCGCCGAACCCTGGCGGTCAACGGTCTGAGCGGACGTGTTCATGCCTCCGATGTCTATTCCGACATTGCCGAAACATTCCAACAGATTGTCTCGAATCCCCCCTTCCATGCCGGGCTCAAGACCTTCTACGCCGCCACCGAAACCTTCCTGGCAAAGGCACCTGAGTACCTGACCGCAAATGGCGCCCTGACCATAGTCGCCAATGCCTTCCTGCGATACCAGCCTATACTGGATGCGCACTTCAAACAGACCGAGGTGATCGCGGGCGATGCCAAATTCAAGGTGTATCTGAGCAAAGCTTAAAGAAGTGCAACGGTTGTAATAAAACAAGTAGAGAGTGCCAGACGGGATCTGTTAAGGTACCAAGAAAACGTTTACCACCCCTTTAGGGGTGTTTTTTTCGCAGCAACATGAAAACCTTTTCAACATCATGATCTCAGGGAGAGAACGACGATGGCAGGCATACTCACCATGATACTGGCAGGCGGTGAAGGTACCCGACTGCAACCGCTGACCACCACCCGCAGCAAACCCTCCGTACCCTTTGGCGGCAGTTACCGGTTGATCGACTTCGTGCTCAACAACTTCGTCAACGCCGACTTCCTGCGCATCTATGTACTCACCCAGTTCAAGTCCCAGTCCCTTTATCTGCACATGAAGAAGGGCTGGAACATCGTCGGCATCACGGATCGCTTCATCGATCCCATTCCGGCCCAGATGCGAATGGGCAAACGCTGGTATGACGGCACCGCAGACGCCATTTACCAGAACCTGCGCTTCATCGAGATCTCCGACCCCGAGCACGTCTGCATCTTCGGCTCCGATCACATCTACAAGATGGACGTGAGCCAGATGGTGAGCTTCCACAAGCAGAAAGCGGCCGCCCTGACCGTCGCGGCACTGCGCATGCCCATCGAGGAAGCAAGCGCCTTCGGGGTGATCGAGGTGGATCAGGAAGGGCGCATGATTGGCTTTGAAGAAAAGCCCCGTCACCCGAAACACATCCCCGGCGACCCCACCCAGGCCCTGGTCTCCATGGGCAACTACATCTTCGAGACCGAGGCCCTCTATCGGGAGCTCAAGCGGGATGCCGCCGAGGAGAACTCCAGTCACGATTTCGGCAAGGACATCATTCCCAGCCTGTTCCCCCGTGCCCCCGTCTATGTCTATGACTACAGCACCAACGTGATCCCGGGCGAGAAGCCCAACGTCTACTGGCGCGATGTGGGGACGCTCGACTCTTACTGGCAGGCGCACATGGACCTGGTGGCCGATGATGCCCCCTTCTCTCTCTACAATCGCAAGTGGCCGCTGCACACCCATTACCCGCCCCTGCCCCCCGCCACCTTCATCGATACCGACGACTGCAAGGTCAAGATCGCCAACTCCCTGATCTCCGGTGGCTGCTTCATTCAGGGCAGCCAGATCCAGCGATCCATACTGGGATTTCGCTGCAACATAGGCCCCTGCAGCCACATCAGTGAATCCGTGCTGCTGGGGGATGTGAAAATCGGCGAAGGTTGCTCCATTCGCCGCGCCATCATCGACAAAAACGTTGAAATTGCACCCGGCACCGTGATCGGTGAGAATCTGGACCATGACAGAGAGCGGTTTACCGTATCCGAAGGCGGTATCGTCGTGGTACCTAAGGGAGCAAGAGTTGGCTATTAACCCACTGAAAATCCTGTTTGTAGCCTCGGAGGTTGAGGGGCTGGTGAAGACCGGGGGCCTGGCGGATGTGGCCAAGGCCCTGCCGCAGCATCTCGCCCGTCAGGGGCACGATGTGCGCATCATTATACCCTTCTACAAGACCATCAAGCGCCGGGACGAGACCACCCTCCTCGCCTCGCGCTGGCTCCCCACCCCCCAGGATCGCAGTGATATCAGCTATCGCATCCATCAGCTGGAACTGGACGGGATCTGCGTCTATCTGCTCGATTGCCCGCACTATTTCGACCGCCCCCAGCTCTATGCCGAGAACAACCAGGCCTATCCCGACAACGGTGAACGCTTTGCCTTTCTGGCCGCGGCGGCCCTGCATGCATGCGAACAGCTGGGTTTCGCTCCCGACATCGCCCACTGCAACGACTGGCACACCGGTCTGCTGCCGCTGCTGCTGAAAACCCGTCATGCCCACAACCCCTTCTTCCAGCGCACCCGGTCGGTCATCAGCATTCACAACGCGGCCTTTCAGGGGGTATTCGATCGCCAGCAGTTCTGGGCCGTGCCGGAAATCCACGACTACGAGCAGCGCATCAACTACGACTATGGTCACATCAATCTGCTCAAGTGCGGTGTGCTCTACGCAGACAAGATCAATGCGGTCAGCCCCAACTACGCCAGCGAGCTGCTGACGCACCTGGGCGCTCACGGCATGGCCAGCGTATTCCAGCAGCGGGCTGCTGACCTGCGTGGCATCCTCAACGGCTGTGACTATCAGGACTGGGATCCCGCCTTCGATCCTCTGTTGCCCGCCACCTATGATGCCGACAACCTGGATGGCAAACACACCTGCAAGCGCATCCTGCAGCAGGAGACGGGGCTCCCCGTCGGCAACCTCCCCATCTATGGCATGGTGTGTCGACTGACCGAGCAGAAAGGAGTACACCTGCTGATCCCGGCCCTGGACAAGTTCTTGCAACATCAGGTCCAGGTAGTGATCGTGGGCTCCGGTGATCCCTCTCTCGCCGCCCAGTTGCAAAGCATTGCCCAGCAGCATCCCGACAAGTTTGCCTTCATCAATGCCTATGACGACCGTCTGGCCCACCTGGTGGAGGCCGGCGCCGACTTCTTCCTGATGCCTTCTCTGTTCGAGCCATGCGGGCTCAACCAGATGTACAGTCTGGCCTATGGCACCCTGCCCCTGGTGCGGGCCGTCGGCGGATTGAAAGATACCGTCGTGGACTGGGATGCCGACCCGACGCACGCGACCGGTTTCTGCTTCAACGATCCCACTGCCAGCACCTTGCTCGATGCCATGCGCCGCAGCTTGCTCCATTATCTGCAGGAACCGGCACGCTTTGCCCGTGTGCAGCACCACGCCATGAACACCCGCTTCGACTGGGCAGACTCCGTCATCTTGTACGAACAGATGTATCAGGATGCGCTGGCCACCGTCTGACGCCGATTGCTGAAGTTTTGTGCCCTTGGCACGCCTTTATCCGTCAACAGCGAAAAAAGTCCCCTTTGGCTGTTGACGCCCCCCCAAAACTCTATAGAATCCCCCACCGCAGTGATGCGAAGGTGGCGGAATTGGTAGACGCGCTAGCTTCAGGTGTTAGTGTCCCACGGATGTGAGGGTTCGAGTCCCTCTCTTCGCACCATACTGCAACATGCTCTTATCAGACGGCATGTAAATTCAGACTGATAACCGATGTGCGAAGGTGGCGGAATTGGTAGACGCGCTAGCTTCAGGTGTTAGTGCCCCCGGGTGTGAGGGTTCGAGTCCCTCTCTTCGCACCATGCTTTTGTCAGACAGCATGTAAATCCAGACTGATAACCCGATGTGCGAAGGTGGCGGAATTGGTAGACGCGCTAGCTTCAGGTGTTAGTGCCCCCCGGGTGTGAGGGTTCGAGTCCCTCTCTTCGCACCATGCTTTTATCAGACAGCATGTAAATCCAGACTGATAACCCGATGTGCGAAGGTGGCGGAATTGGTAGACGCGCTAGCTTCAGGTGTTAGTGCCCCCCGGGTGT
>NZ_JBFOCW010000051.1:0-2612 GCF_040908005.1 Aeromonas sp. s1(2024)
GTTGGGCATTAAGGAAAAGTTAATGGCAATCCGAATCTTCGCGATACTTTTCTCCATTTTTTCTCTTGCCACTTTCGCGCATGCGCAAGAAGGCACGCTAGAACGTTCTGACTGGAGGAAGTTTTTCAGCGAATTTCAAGCCAAAGGCACGATAGTTGTGGCAGACGAACGCCAAGCGGATCGTGCCATGTTGGTTTTTGATCCTGTGCGATCGAAGAAACGCTACTCGCCTGCATCGACATTCAAGATACCTCATACACTTTTTGCACTTGATGCAGGCGCTGTTCGTGATGAGTTCCAGATTTTTCGATGGGACGGCGTTAACAGGGGCTTTGCAGGCCACAATCAAGACCAAGATTTGCGATCAGCAATGCGGAATTCTACTGTTTGGGTGTATGAGCTATTTGCAAAGGAAATTGGTGATGACAAAGCTCGGCGCTATTTGAAGAAAATCGACTATGGCAACGCCGATCCTTCGACAAGTAATGGCGATTACTGGATAGAAGGCAGCCTTGCAATCTCGGCGCAGGAGCAAATTGCATTTCTCAGGAAGCTCTATCGTAACGAGCTGCCCTTTCGGGTAGAACATCAGCGCTTGGTCAAGGATCTCATGATTGTGGAAGCCGGTCGCAACTGGATACTGCGTGCAAAGACGGGCTGGGAAGGCCGTATGGGTTGGTGGGTAGGATGGGTTGAGTGGCCGACTGGCTCCGTATTCTTCGCACTGAATATTGATACGCCAAACAGAATGGATGATCTTTTCAAGAGGGAGGCAATCGTGCGGGCAATCCTTCGCTCTATTGAAGCGTTACCGCCCAACCCGGCAGTCAACTCGGACGCTGCGCGATAAAACCGCGCAGCGCCGGTTACTTCAACGTTAAACATCATGAGGGAAGCGGTGATCGCCGAAGTATCGACTCAACTATCAGAGGTAGTTGGCGTCATCGAGCGCCATCTCGAACCGACGTTGCTGGCCGTACATTTGTACGGCTCCGCAGTGGATGGCGGCCTGAAGCCACACAGTGATATTGATTTGCTGGTTACGGTGACCGTAAGGCTTGATGAAACAACGCGGCGAGCTTTGATCAACGACCTTTTGGAAACGTCGGCTTCCCCTGGAGAGAGCGAGATTCTCCGCGCTGTAGAAGTCACCATTGTTGTGCACGACGACATCATTCCGTGGCGTTATCCAGCTAAGCGCGAACTGCAGTTTGGAGAATGGCAGCGCAATGACATTCTTGCAGGTATCTTCGAGCCAGCCACGATTGACATTGATCTGGCTATCTTGCTGACAAAAGCAAGAGAACATAGCGTTGCCTTGGTAGGTCCAGCGGCGGAGGAACTCTTTGATCCGGTTCCTGAACAGGATCTATTTGAGGCGCTAAATGAAACCTTAACGCTATGGAACTCGCCGCCCGACTGGGCTGGCGATGAGCGAAATGTAGTGCTTACGTTGTCCCGCATTTGGTACAGCGCAGTAACCGGCAGAATCGCGCCGAAGGATGTCGCTGCCGACTGGGCAATGGAGCGCCTGCCGGCCCAGTATCAGCCCGTCATACTTGAAGCTAGACAGGCTTATCTTGGACAAGAAGAAGATCGCTTGGCCTCGCGCGCAGATCAGTTGGAAGAATTTGTTCACTACGTGAAAGGCGAGATCACCAAGGTAGTCGGCAAATAATGTCTAACAATTCGTTCAAGCCGACGCCGCTTCGCGGCGCGGCTTACCTTGGCCGTTGGGCATTAAGGAAAAGTTAATGGCAATCCGAATCTTCGCGATACTTTTCTCCATTTTTTCTCTTGCCACTTTCGCGCATGCGCAAGAAGGCACGCTAGAACGTTCTGACTGGAGGAAGTTTTTCAGCGAATTTCAAGCCAAAGGCACGATAGTTGTGGCAGACGAACGCCAAGCGGATCGTGCCATGTTGGTTTTTGATCCTGTGCGATCGAAGAAACGCTACTCGCCTGCATCGACATTCAAGATACCTCATACACTTTTTGCACTTGATGCAGGCGCTGTTCGTGATGAGTTCCAGATTTTTCGATGGGACGGCGTTAACAGGGGCTTTGCAGGCCACAATCAAGACCAAGATTTGCGATCAGCAATGCGGAATTCTACTGTTTGGGTGTATGAGCTATTTGCAAAGGAAATTGGTGATGACAAAGCTCGGCGCTATTTGAAGAAAATCGACTATGGCAACGCCGATCCTTCGACAAGTAATGGCGATTACTGGATAGAAGGCAGCCTTGCAATCTCGGCGCAGGAGCAAATTGCATTTCTCAGGAAGCTCTATCGTAACGAGCTGCCCTTTCGGGTAGAACATCAGCGCTTGGTCAAGGATCTCATGATTGTGGAAGCCGGTCGCAACTGGATACTGCGTGCAAAGACGGGCTGGGAAGGCCGTATGGGTTGGTGGGTAGGATGGGTTGAGTGGCCGACTGGCTCCGTATTCTTCGCACTGAATATTGATACGCCAAACAGAATGGATGATCTTTTCAAGAGGGAGGCAATCGTGCGGGCAATCCTTCGCTCTATTGAAGCGTTACCGCCCAACCCGGCAGTCAACTCGGACGCTGCGCGATAAAACCGCGCAGCGCCGGTTACTTCAACGTTA